>JAIUNA010000039.1 GCA_022565265.1 Roseinatronobacter sp.
CAAGGCATGACAGAGGCATCCATCGCGCGGTTATAGACAATCCCTACTGCCAGCGTAATCCCAAGCGCCGATCCGATGGCAAAGCCCAAAAGCGTGGCCGAAAGCGTCACCCAACCATGATAGATAAGCGAGCGGTTTGACAGCGTGCCTGTATTCATGAAGCCACGCCGGCCCGTCATCTCCTCGACCACAGTGGAATTCCACAATTCTTGCGCCACCTGATGCGGCGCGGGCAGGCGCGGGCGCTGCTGGGCCATGGTATCGGCCAGAAGGGCTGTGAAGGTGAGTTCCTGCCCCGCGCGCCGCGCCTGATCCTGCGCCCATTGCGCATTCATCGGCACAACCGCCGCATACCACAGGGCAATCAGCGCTGCCGTGACGGCAAGAACCGGGATCACATTGCGCATGAAACCCCCGCGACGGCGCGTGTTGCTATATTAGAGGCTTTGCCCAGTTTGAAGGGTTTGGGGGCTTTGCCCAGTTTGAAGGGTTTGGGGGCTTTGCCCAGTTTGAAGGGTTTGGGGGCTTTGCCCCCTGGCCCCCCAGGATATTTTTGCCAAGATGAATACATGTCAGTCATCCAGATGACCCGCGCGCAAGCCCTCGCGGACGCGGTGGGCGATCTCGATAAATTCCGGGCTGTCGCGAATTTCGAGGGGGCGTTCGCGGGGGAGCGGGCTGTCGATGATATCGGTGATGCGGCCGGGGCGCGGGGACATGACTACAATCTTGGTGGAGAGATAAACCGCTTCGGGAATGGAATGGGTCACAAAGCCTATGGTTTTTTGCGTGCGCGCCCAAAGTGCGAGAAGCTGTTCATTGAGCCTGTCGCGCACGATTTCATCCAAAGCGCCGAAGGGTTCGTCCATCAGCAGGATATCGGCATCGAAGGCAAGCGCGCGCGCGATGGAGGCGCGTTGCTGCATACCGCCCGAAAGCTGCCAGGGGAATTTGCGCGCAAAGCCTGACAGTTCGACCAGTTCTAGCACTTTTTCAACACGAGCGGCCTGTTCAGCTTTCGAAAAGCCCATTATTTCGAGCGGGAGTTTCACATTTCCTGCAATCGTTCGCCAAGGATACAGCCCCGCTGCCTGAAACACATAGCCATAGGCACGCGCGCGGCGCGCGGCATCTGGTGTCATTCCATTGACGGTAATCGCGCCCGATGTCGGCTGTTCCAGATCGGCAATCACGCGCAGGAAGGTGGTTTTGCCACAGCCTGACGGGCCGATGAAGCTGACAAATTCGCCCTTGGCAATATCGAGCGTCACATCCTTGAGCGCATGCACTGGCCCGTCATTTGTCTGGAAGATGAGATTGAGGTTGCGCGCCGAAATGACGGGCGCGAGCGGGGTCTCTTGCATCATACCCCCGTGGCCGGAATGCCCGCGCGCGCGACCGGGCGCGGGGCTGTCAGCTCTTTCCACGTAGAAAGCGCCTGATTGACTGGCCCGTTGGGGCAGCGTTCGACAAATTGGCCATGCCCTTCTTGCCCGTCAAACGCCCCATCCCTGACCATTACCCGCCCGCGTGAGAGCACATAGCGCGGCAGGCCCGTTACCTCATGCCCTTCAAACACGTTGTAATCTATGTTGGAGGCCTGGGCGCTGGCGGTGATTGTCTTGGATTTTTCGGGATCCCAGACCACCAGATCGGCATCCGCGCCCACGGCAACAGCGCCCTTGCGCGGATACATGCCAAAAATCTTGGCCACATTGGTGGAGGTGACGGCGACAAATTCATTCATGGTAATCCGCCCGGTGCGCACGCCCTTTGTCCAGAGCATGGGCATGCGATCTTCCAGCCCGCCTGTACCATTGGGGATTTTGGTAAAATCGCCAAGGCCAAAGCGTTTCTGATCTGTAGTGAAGGCGCAATGATCCGTGGCCACTACCGAGAGCGAGCCAGAGGCCAGCCCATTCCACAAACTATCCTGATGGGATTTGTTGCGGAAAGGGGGCGACATGACGCGCCGCGCCGCGTGATCCCAATCGGGGTGGAAATATTCGCTCTCGTCCAGCGTCAGGTGCTGGATCAACGGTTCTCCCCAGACGCGCTTGCCTTGCGCCTTTGCGCGGCGGATGGCTTCATGTGCTTCCTCGCAAGACGTATGCACCACATAAAGCGGCACGCCTGCCATATCGGCGATCATGATGGCACGGTTTGTGGCCTCGCCTTCTACCTGCGTGGGGCGGGAATAGGCATGGGCCTCTGGCCCGCTATTGCCCTCGGCCAGCAGGCGGGCGGATAACTCTGCCACGACATCGCCATTCTCGGCATGAACCATCGCCACTGCGCCCAATTCGCGCAAGCGCTGGAAGCTGGCGAAAAGTTCGTCATCATTGACCATCAGCGCGCCTTTATAGGCGAGGAAATGCTTGAAGCTGGTAATCCCGCGCGCCACCACTGCGGGCATTTCATCAAATACCTGCTGCGACCACCATGTGACAGCCATATGATAGCTGTAATCGCAATGCGCGCGGCTGACCTTGTTATCCCACATTTTCAGCGCGTCCAGCAGGCCCTGGCCGGGGCTGGGAAGGGCGAAATCTATTACCATGGTTGTACCGCCCGAAAGGGCCGCGCGTGTGCCGCTTTCAAAATCATAGGCGGAATACGTGCCCATGAAGGGCATTTCCAGATGCGTATGCGGATCAATCCCGCCGGGCATGACATAAGCGCCAATTGCATCCAGCACTGTATCGCCAGTCAGGTTTGGCCCGATTTCTGTGATCTTGCCGCCCTCGATGCGGATATCGGCCTTATAGGTCAGATCATGGGTGACTATGGTGCCGTTCTTGATGATGGTAGACATCTGCTGAGTCCTTGTTTTCGATCAGAGCTTCTTGCCGTGGGGGTGCTATGCGCTCACCACTTCTGCGGTTTCCAACACCGCATGCATCAGCACATTTGTTCCCGCCTCGGCCCATGCGGGCAAGATTTCCTCGGCCTCGTTATGGCTTAGCCCATCCACACAGGGGCACATGATCATGGCTGTGGGGTATAGGCGGTTAATCCAGCAGGCATCATGCCCCGCGCCAGAGACGATATCCATATGGCTATAGCCCAAACGCCCCGCTGCATCGCGGATGCGCGCAAGCAGGGTTTCATCAAAGGCGGGCGGATCAAACTGGCCGACAATCTGCGCGCTGAATTTCACCCCGATATCGGCACAAAGGCCGGGTGCGCGCGCCATCAACTCGGCCTCCATCGCGGTTAGGATATCCAGCTTGTGGCTGCGAAAATCGATGGTGAAGACCACTTTTTCCGGAATGACATTGCGCGAATTGGGACTGACATCCACTTGGCCAATCGCCCCCACGGCATTGGGCTGGTATTTCATGGCAATTTCATGCACCAGCTCTGTTACCCGCGCCAGACCTCGGCCCGCATTGCGGCGCAGATACATGGGGGTAGAGCCCGTGTGCTGGCCCTTGCCTGTCACGGTGCATTCAATCCAGCGCAGGCCCTGCCCATGGGTGACAACCCCAATATCCTTGCCCTCGGCCTCCAGAATCGGGCCTTGTTCGATATGCAATTCAAAAAACGCATGCATCTTGCGCGTGCCCACCGGCTCGTTGCCTTTCCAGCCAATGCGTTCCAGCTCGTCGCCAAAGCGCTTGCCCCTGGCATCGGTCAACCCATAGGCCCAATCGCGGCTATGAATGCCTGCAAAGACGCCAGAGGCCAGCATGGCCGGGGCAAAGCGCGTGCCTTCTTCATTTGTCCAGTTGGATACAACGATGGGCCGGCGCGTTTTGATCCCAAGATCGCGGATGGAACGGATCACCTCCAGCCCCGCCAGCACGCCCAGAACACCGTCATATTTGCCGCCTGTGGGCTGGGTATCCAGATGCGAGCCGATATAGACAGGCAGCGCGTCGGGATCTGTGCCTTCAAATCGGGCAAACATCGTGCCCATGTCATCCACGGCCATGGTGCAGCCCGCTTCCAGACACCAGTTCTGGAACAGGTGGCGGGCTTCGCTGTCTTCGTCTGTCACGGTCTGACGGTTGTTGCCACCGGCAATTCCGGGGCCGATCTTGGCCATTTCCATCAGGCTGTCCCACAGCCTTTCCCCGTTTATTTTCAGGTTAGCACCCGGTGCAGACATCGTTATCTCCCTGTCATGACAGCCTTTTTGCGCTGTTCTTCTGGTTCAGATGGGATGCAATGCGCAAATTGCCGCGGCTTTTGGCTGCGACCATCGCTTGCACTCGTTCCGCCTGAACGCTATCAAGTTTGACCATCCAGTCAAGAAGCTTGTCCCGCCATGGCCGCACCCCGCCTGCCCACCGCCCAGAAATCCGGCAGCGCTGCGAAGGCGCCGCGCTCGCGCATTCAGAAGCGCAATCGCCAGATCATTCTGGACGCCGCGTTGGAGGTGTTTTCCACCCATGGCTTTCGCGGTGCAACGCTGGATCAGATCGCCACGCAAGCCGGGCTGTCCAAGCCCAATGTCCTGTATTACTTCGATAGCAAGGATGCCATTCACCGCGATCTTCTGACACGGCTTCTGGACACTTGGCTTGACCCATTGCGCATGATGAACCCTGCCGGTGATCCACAGGCGGAAATTATGGCCTATATGCGCCGCAAGCTGGAACTCTCGCGCGATTTTCCGCGCGAAAGCCGCCTGTTTGCCAATGAAATCCTGCAAGGTGCGCCCCGTATTGAAAGCTTTATCCGTGATGATCTGCGCCCGCTGGTGGATGACAAGGCGCAGCTTTTGAATGAGTGGGCCAAGGCGGGCAGGATTGCGCCGATCGATCCCTATCATCTGAGCATCTCGATCTGGGCCTTGACCCAGCATTATGCCGATTTCGCAGCCCAGATTGCAATGATCCGGGGCGATGGGCATGATGCGTTGGAGGGGGCAGAAACCTTTTTGGGCGCGCTCTACACCCGGCTTCTTGCCCCCTGAACCGCCCGCCTATTCTGCCGCTTTGGCCATCGGATTATTGGGGTGGGTTGTCCAGTTTGCGTAGTCATCCACCACGGCGCCTGTGCGCGGATCAACTGCGCCTTTGGGCAGTTCTTCCATCGTGATACAATCCTGCACCGGGCAGACATTCACCCACAGATTGCAGGCCACGCATTCTGCATCAATCACCTCGAATTTACGGTCGGGCGACATGGAAATCGCCTGATGCGATGTGTCTTCGCAAGCCGCATAGCAGCGCCCGCAAGAGATGCACAAATCCTGATTGATCTTGGCTTTTGTCACATAATTGAGGTTGAGATACTGCCAATCCGTCACATTCGGCACAGCCCGGCCCACAAGCTGATCAACCGAAGTGAACCCTTTCTGATCCATATAGGTTGACAGGCCCGCCGTCAGTTCCTTGATGATCCCGAACCCGTAGGTCATGGCAACCGTGCAAACCTGCACATTGCCTGCACCCAGTGCCAGAAACTCGGCAGCATCGCGCCATGTGGTCACGCCGCCAATGCCGGAAATCGGCAGATCGCGCGTTTCCGCATTGCGTGCGATCTCGGCCACCATATTCAGCGCAATGGGTTTGACAGCCGGGCCGCAATAGCCGCCATGCGCGCCCTTGCCGTCGATCATCGGCTCCGGGCTGAAGGTGTCAAGGTTCACACTTGTGATGGAATTGATCGTGTTGATCAAGCTTACCGCATCTGCGCCACCGCGCTTTGCGGCTTCGGCGGGTTTGCGGATATCGGCGATATTTGGGGTCAGTTTCACAATGCAGGGCATGCGCGAATGTTGCTTTACCCAACGTGTGACCATTTCAATATATTCCGGCACTTGCCCCACAGCCGCGCCCATGCCGCGCTCGGACATGCCATGCGGGCAGCCGAAATTCAGCTCTACCCCATCGGCTTCGGTATCTTCCACATGTTTGAGGATGGCTTTCCAGCTTTCTTCGTCACAGGGAACCATAAGAGAGACAACCATCGCGCGATCAGGCCAATCGCGTTTCACCTTCTTGATCTCGCGCAGGTTCACTTCCAGCGGGCGGTCGGTGATCAATTCGATATTGTTCAGGCCCAATAGCCGCCTGTCTGCGCCCCAGACAGCGCCGTAGCGGGGGCCATTCACGTTTACAACCGGCGGCCCTTCGCTGCCCAGCGTTTTCCAGACAACCCCACCCCAGCCCGCCTTATAGGCGCGCACCACGTTATATTCCTTATCCGTGGGCGGGGCAGACGCCAGCCAATAGGGGTTGGGGGATTTGATACCAACGAAATTTGTGGTCAGATTTGCCATGTTTCTCACTCCTTAGGGTGCGCGGCTGTCACGCACCTGCCCCCATAAGTGTTGCGTGAATGCTTTCTGCGGCATTGCGCCCTTGGGCTACCGCAGTAACGGTCAGATCCTCGCCGCCCCCGGTGCAATCGCCCCCGGCCCAGACACCGGGCAGCGACGTTCGCCCATCGGGATCAACCGCAAGTTTACGGCCCGCGCGCGCCAGCGCATCGGGTGCGCCTTCCAGCGTCTGGCCAATAGCCTTGAACACCTGATCGGCTTTCAGGCGGAATGTCTCGCCCGTGGGTTCAAGCCCTGTTTCGCCTGCATGGGTATAGGCGAATTCCATCTCGCGCAGCGCGCCATTGGCATGAACGGCCACAGGCATGGCGTTGGTAATGATTTTCACCCCCTCATTGGCGGCGTGGTTCAACTCGTAATCGCTGGCGCCCATATCCTCGCGCCCACGCCGATACACCATCGTCACATGTTCGGCCCCCAGAAGGCGCGATTGCACCGCCGCATCCACGGCTGTCATGCCCCCGCCAATGACCACCACATGCCGCCCGATGGGCAGGGTGGACAGATCTTCAGTCTGGCGCAGTTCGGCAATGAAATCCACCGCATCGCGTGCGCCCGGCGCATCTTCCTGTGCAAGGCCCAGCGCATTTACGCCCGCAAGGCCAATGCCCAGAAACACCGCATCATGGCTGGCCTGCAAATCTGCCAATGTGCCATCTGCGCCCAGACGCCAGCCCGACTTCATGGTGATCCCGCCAATCTGGAGCAACCACGCCACTTCGGCGGCCGCGAAATCATGCGCGGCCTTATAGGCGGCAATGCCATATTCATTCAGCCCGCCGGGCTTTTCATGGGCATCATAGAGGGTGACATCATGCCCATGCATCGCCAGCCTATGGGCACAAGCCAGCCCCGCAGGCCCGGCCCCCACCACGGCCACGCGCTTGCCCGTAGCAGTGGCGCGCGTATAGGGATGGGCATTTCTTGCAAGCATCGTTTCAGTCGCGTAGCGCTGCAAGCGGCCAATCTCTACAGGTTTGCCCTCTGCGGCCTCGCGCACGCAAGCGCCCTCGCACAGGGTTTCGGTAGGGCAGACGCGGGCGCACATGCCGCCCAGAATATTCTGGTCAAAGATGGTCTTTGCTGCCGCTTCGGGCTGGCCCGCCTGTATCTGGCGGATGAAAAGCGGGATATCAATCTCGGTCGGGCAGGCCGTGATGCAGGGTGCATCATGGCAGAAATAGCACCGATCTGCCGCAACCATGGCCTCATGTGCATCATAATTGGGATAAAGGTCATCGAAATGGCGCGCATAATCTTCGGGATGCAGGCGCGCGGCTGCGATACCGGGGGTTGTTGGACTGTTGGACATCTGGCTGGCCCTGTTCTGACTGGCTCTTGATGATGTCAGGAAAGCATGGATCAAAAATTTTATCAATTAGTAAAATTTTTGATCCATGCACCGGGGGGCAATTCCAAGCCAGTGCCTAAAAAAACGGCAAGCTAACGCTCAAACCGGGGCGGCCTGCGGGCGCGGGGCTTTGCGCGCCCGCTCGCGGGGCCGCAACTCCTTGGGAAAACTCACCCGAAACGCCGCCCCCCCCTGCCCCGGAACATAGGTCACATCGCCCCCCAGATTATGCATGATCTCGCGGCAAATGGCCAAGCCAAGCCCGGCCCCGCCTGCCTGCATGGAATCTGTCAGGCGCGAGAATTTTTCGAAAATCAGCGCCTGTTTGTCGCGCGGAATGCCTTTGCCATTGTCGATGAAATCCACCTCCACCATACCCTTGCGCTGGCGTACCTTGATCTGCATCTGAGGGTCGTCAGAGATACAATATTTCCGCGCATTCGACAGGATATTGATAAAAACCTGCGTCATCCGCCCGGCATCGGTGACAATCTCTATCGCCTCTGGATCGCGGCTGCGCAGAAAGGTGAATTTCCGATCTGCCTGCACCGAATTTGACGCCGTGATGGATTTGTCAATCAAATCACGCAGCATCACCGGGGCGATGTTCAGTTGCACTTGCCCATGTTCCAAAACGCTCAGATCCAACAAATCATCCAAAAGCCGTGTCAGGCGGATGGATTCGTCATGGATGATCTTGGCAAAATGGCGCTGCTCCTCGCCCGACATGCCCTCGCCCTCCATCAGGATTTCGGAAAAGGCCCGGATTGATGTCATGGGCGTACGCAATTCATGGCTGATCTGGCTGAGGAAGGCGTCTTTTTGCACAGAGAGCTTTTGCAACATCTCATTGGCCTCGCGCAGCTTGCGCGCCGTGCGGCTCAGTTCTTCCGATTTCGCCTCCAACTGGGCCGAATATTCCATGATCTGCGCAGTTTCCGAGGCCACCGCCATCAGATCTTCTACCGATACGACCGCTGTGCCCACCGTTTGCGCCAGCATCGCATGTGCCGTGGCCGCCCCCACAGAGCCGGAGAGTTTCAGCTCCAGCGCCTCCAGAAACTCTGGTGTGATATCGGGCAGATAGCCCTGCTTGCCCTGCACTTCTGCCTGTTCGCGGAAAAACGCCTGCCCTGCGGTTGCGCCCATGATCCGCTGCGCCATGGGCAAGATATCCTCTGCCTCTGCCACAGGGCGCGTCCAACTGCGCGCCGGGCCGGGACGATCAAAAATATTGACGAATAACGCGCCCTGCACCCTCTCGATCGGGCTGGGAAAACTGAGGAACGAGCCAATGCAAAAGGCCACCGCATTCAACAGCAGCGACCAAAAGAGCGAATGCATAAGCGGATCAAGCGTTGTCAGCCCAAAGAGGCTATAGGGCCGCAACCATGACAGGCCAAAAGCCCCGTCATTCATCACCTGCGCCGAGAGCATCACATCGGGGCCAAAACTGGGCAGGAACAGGGTGAAGAACCACATCACCGCCCCTGTCACAAGCCCGATTGCGGCGCCTGTGCGGCTGGCACCGCGCCAGAACAATGCACCCAGCAGCGCGGGCAATATCTGCGCCACCCCCACAAAGGCGATCAAGCCAATGGCTGCCAGCGCGGCAGAGCCACCGGAAATCATGTAATACAGATAGCCAAAGCCCAGAACCAGCGTGATCGAAAGCCGCCGCACCGAGAGAACCAGAAGCCGCATATCCCCGGTCTCAAGATTCTGCGCCGCGCGCACTTTCAGCCATAGCGGCACAACGATATGATTGGAAACCATCGTGGCCAGCGCCAGCGAGGCCACGATGACCATGGATGTCGCCGCCGAAAACCCCCCCAGAAATGACAACAGCGCCAAGCCGTTCTGGCCCATATGCAAGGGCAGTGTCAGAACGAACATATCGGCATTTGCGCCTGCGGGCATAACCTCCATTCCCACCACTGCAATCGGCAGCACAAAGAGGCTTATCAAAAACAGATAAAGCGGAAAGGCCCAGCTTGCCGTGGCAAGATGCTGGTCATTTGTGCTTTCCACCACTGTCACCTGAAACATGCGCGGCAAGCACACAATCGCAATGGCCGAAAGCAGGATAAGCCCGCTCCAGCGCCCCGGCTGGATATGCCATTCGGGCAGCGCCTGCGCATCAATGCGCGCCAGAATATCGGCCGGGCCAGAGGCCACAAACCAGCCCGCGAACACCCCCACCGCAATCAGCGCCAGCAGTTTGACCACCGCTTCCACAGCAATCGCCGTTACAACACCGGGATGTTGTTCATTCGCATCCAGATTGCGCGTGCCAAAGGCGATCGTAAACAAGGCCAGCCCCGCCGCCACCCAGAACGCAATCAAATTGCGATCCGTAGCAAAGCTTGCCCCGACAGGATCGGTCGCAAAGACTGTGAATGATTGCGCGATAGATTGCAGCTGCAACGCGATATAGGGCGTGCCAGCCGAAACGCAGAGCAATGTAACAATCACGCCCAGCAGGTTGGATTTTCCATAGCGCGCTGAAATCATATCCGCGATCGAGGTGACGCGGTTTTCCCGCCCGATCCGCACCAGCTTGCGCAGCAAGACCCACCAGCCCACAAACACCAGTGTCGGCCCAAGATAGATGGTCATGAATTCCAGACCAGAGCGCGCGGCATAGCCCACAGCGCCGTAGAATGTCCAAGCCGTGCAATAAACCGATAGCGAGAGCGTGTAGATAAGCGGCGAGCGCAGCCAACCCGCGCGCCCTTCTGCCGCGCTGCGCTCTGCGGCAGAGGCCACGACAAACAGCATGATCACGTAGCCCAGACATGTCAGAACCAGCAGATTGAAGGACATGGGCGCGTTACCCCTCGTCTGGGGGCTGGTCGGCCAGCGAGGCGGGCGGTTTTGCGGCTTGGCCGCTTTGGGCGGATCAAGCGTGCGGCGCAAGCCAAGTGACATCAGGAATGCCGCAAGGATCAGCCCAATCCAGACAGCGAACAGATAAACAGTTTCCGTGGCCGTGGGCGGCACATCTGCACCAGAGGTTCCGCGCATCAGCGGCAAAAGCAACAAGACAAGCCCAAAGACAGGCAAAAACCGCGCAGCATCCATAAGCCGCCGAATGCGGTAACTTTCGCGCGCCAGAAACTGGGGGCTGCGCGGGGGTTTCATGGCCCAGCCAATTCGCGCACAGCGGCAATTACCTCGGCATTTGCGAAAGGTTTGGTCATAAAGCGCGTCACGCCCAGACGCTCGGCCTCGGCCCTGTCAGCAACCTGCCCTTTGGCTGTCAGCATCAGCACCGGCAGATCGCGCGTTCCAGCCTCTGCCCGCAGCGAGCGCAGAATGTCAAAGCCGCTGAGATCCGGCAGCATCAGATCAAGGATCAGCAAATCGGGCGGGTCTGCCCGCATGGCCCCGATCGCGGCATGTCCATCTGCAGATACATCCACCCGCCACCCGTTGCGTGACAAAATGAATCGCAAGGCCTCAGAAATGTTGGGTTCATCTTCAAGAACCATCACACGTTTCTCGATCACAAGGCTCCTCCCTTCCTTGCCGGAACCGGGGCCGCAGCACCTTAGCGCCGCATGCCCCGGTCTCCTGTGCAAGGCGGCCCTGTTCCTCCCACCGCCCTGCCATTCAGTTATCGTTTTGAGCGCAAAACTGTCAAATACTCTTGCACCCAGCGTCTCATGCCATCATCAGGATCGAAGGCTCGCGCCGCGCGGCGCAATCCAGTTGCGGGCATGTGCGGCAACTCGCCCCCACTGACAGCAATTCATCTCCCTCTCCTCCGTCAGCGGCCAGTATCAGCATGCTGGCCCGCAGCACTGCGGGTTTGTCATAGCCCAGAACCGATTGCGTGGCCGCATAAGCATAAGATAGAAAGCGCCGCCCCATCCGGCCCGATGTCACCAAGGCGCGGCGCATGGGCATATGTGGGCGTTGCAATGCCTGATAGAGCGGCCAGAGAGGACAGCCCCCACCGAAGCGCGGCAATGCAAACCCATCCAGCCCACGGCGAAAAAGCAACGTGCCGGAATTATCGCAAATCACCAGCCCCATCGCGGGCAGGCCCATGGACTCGGATTGCGCCTGCGGCAGCAGTGCCAACCGGCGCAACACCAGATCAAAGGGCAAGCCAAATTGCGCGGCCAGAATTTCGGGCGCAAGCCCCCCCCCCGCCAGCGCGGCACTAAGCTGCGCAAGCGGCAAGGCTTGCGCATCGGCATGAAACAAGACAATCCAATCCTGCGCCAACTGGCGTGAGGCATCAGACGATAACTCTACCTGCCCCGCAACCATTGCAAGCGGATCAATCTGCGGCGCTTCCAGTTCTGGCAATGCAAACCCGCGCCCTGTAAGCCATGCTTCCACCTCCTCTTGCGGCGCGGCAAGCCCGGTTTCATCGCTTTTGGCCGCGTCCAGATAATTCACCAGCGCCACCGCGCCTTCCGCCAGTCGCGCGCTGTCTTGCAAGATGTTGCGGTGAAACCGCGCCTGCCAATCCGGCTCGATCTCGCCGGAATCGTTCAGAATCGTGGCAGTCGATTGCACAGAGGTGACAGCAGAGATGATCTCATGCAGCGCCTCGCCCAGATAGGGGTCATGGGTCATGCGGTCATTGAGTTGCTCGACCACCCGCTCCAACCGCTCGACCCGCGTCTGAGTTTCGGCCAGCACTTTGGCCCAGCCGGGAAAGCGGCCTGTAAACTCGTCTATGCGCTCCAGCTCTGCCAGATCGGCATCGCTGCGCAAGGCGGCAGCGCGGGCACCCTCCACAAGGCGGGAATCGCTATCTTCCGCCAGCGCATCGGCAGAGACCCCCAGCGCCTGCGCCAACGCGCCAAGCAGTTCGGCCCCCACCTTCCTGCGGTTATGCTCTATCAGGTTCAGATACGAGGGCGATACACCCACCACCCGCGCAAGTTCGGACTGGCGCAACCCACGCAGGTTTCGCCGTGCTCTGATCCGTGTTCCTGTCAGGGCTGTGCGTGCCATCCGCGCTCCTCTTTCACGCACAATTTACAGATATTAACACATCTGGAAAGCGGTTTTTTCCATATTTGACCACAGCCGCAAGAGCATGGAAAAAGGCGACTTCACAGGGGGGGACAGGTCAAGTATAAGGCAGCCCGAATTGAACGGTGCAAATCCATCCCGTGCACAGATGTCCAGATATCTTGAGGAACACAATGACGCAGAGCCGCAATGACGCCGATGTCGCCTTTATCAAAGCCCTTGCGGAACTTCTGAATGACAATGATCTGTCAGAACTCAGCGTCAAGCGCGACTATGGCGAAAATGACAGCCTGAATGTGAAAGTCTCGAAGTTGAGCGCGCAAACCGTGGTGCAGCATGTGGCCGCAGCTCCTGTTGCCGCAGCGCCCGCCCCGGCAAGCGCTGCAAAACCCGATCTGCCAGCCGATCCCGCCCAGCATCCGGGTGCTGTGACATCACCCATGGTGGGTACGGCCTATCTGGCGGCGGAACCGGGTGCTGCGAATTTTGTCAGCGTTGGCATGCAGGTTTCAGAGGGTGACACGCTGATGATCATCGAGGCGATGAAAACCATGAACCACATCCCCGCCCCCCGTGCCGGCACGGTGAAGCGCATTCTGGTGACAGATGGCAGCCCGGTGGAATTCGGCGCGCCGCTGATGATCATCGAATAAGGCGCGTATCATGTTTAAAAAGATCCTGATTGCCAATCGCGGGGAAATCGCGCTGCGCGTGATCCGCGCCTGTCGTGAAATGGGCATCGGCTCTGTCGCAGTGCATTCCACCGCCGATTCTGACGCCATGCATGTGCGCATGGCGGATGAGGCAATCTGCATTGGCCCGGCCCCATCGGCGCAAAGCTATCTGCATGTGCCCTCCATCATCTCGGCCTGCGAGATTTCGGGCGCAGAAGCAATTCATCCCGGCTATGGCTTTCTGTCAGAAAACGCGGCTTTCGTGCAGGTGGTGGAAGATCACGGCATCAGCTTTATCGGCCCTTCGGCAGAACATATCCGCATGATGGGCGACAAGATCACTGCCAAAGACACGATGAAGGCCCTTGGTGTGCCCTGCGTGCCCGGATCAGATGGCGGTGTGCCCGACTATGAAACCGCGCGCCGTGTGGCCGAAGAGGTAGGTTATCCGGTGATCATCAAGGCCACGGCTGGCGGTGGCGGGCGCGGCATGAAGCTTGCGCGCAGCGCCGCCGATCTGGAAACCGCCTTTCGTACCGCCCGCGCCGAAGGCAAGGCCGCTTTTGGCAATGACGAGGTTTATATAGAGAAATATCTGGGCAAGCCCCGGCATATTGAAATTCAGGTCTTTGGCGATGGCAAGGGCCGCGCCGTGCATCTGGGAGAGCGCGATTGCTCGCTTCAGCGCCGCCACCAGAAAGTGCTGGAAGAAGCCCCCGGCCCCGCCATCGATGCCGAGACGCGCGCGCGCATTGGCCAGACCTGCTCCGAGGCCGTGGCCCGCATTGGCTATCGCGGCGCGGGCACAATAGAGTTTCTTTATGAAAATGGCGAGTTTTACTTCATCGAGATGAACACGCGCTTGCAGGTGGAACACCCTGTGACAGAGGCCATTTTCGGGGTCGATCTGGTGCGCGAACAAATCCGCGTTGCCGCAGGTTTGCCACTCTCGTTTCATCAAGATGAGCTGCACCTGAACGGCCACGCCATCGAAGTGCGCATAAATGCTGAAAAGCTGCCAAATTTCACCCCCTGCCCCGGACGGGTGGCCACATACCATGCCCCCGGAGGCTTGGGTGTGCGCATGGATTCGGCGCTTTATTCCGGCTATACAATCCCGTCCCATTACGACAGCCTGATTGCCAAGCTGATCGTACATGGCCGCGATCGGCCAGAGGCTTTGGCCCGGCTGAACAGGGCGCTGGGCGAGTTGATCATTGACGGGGTGGACAGTTCAGTGCCGCTGTTCCGCGCGCTGCTGGCAGAGCCGGATATACAGACAGGAAATTACGATATTCACTGGCTGGAGCATTTTCTGGCACAGGGCCAGAAGGGTTAGAGCATTTTCAGAAAAAGTTGACAGGCTTTTTCGGTTCGAAATTGCGACAAAACAAAGCTTTAGGCCGCAGTGCCGGGCACGAAATACGGGGGGCTATGCCCCCCGGTGTCATTTCAGGAATGCTCGCGCGCCCAGCGCAACAGCAACTCCTGTTTTCGCTGCCGCGACGCGCGCGCCCAAGCCGCTGTTCCCTCTGGCCTGTCCACCTGCCCGCCCGCAACCTGTGCGCGGCGTGCGAGATCGGCCTGACAGATGGAGAAGGCCAACTCGCGCCCGCCCGGCCCGCGCAGATATCCGCCAAGGGCAGAGACATAAAACAGCGTCCCCGTCTTGGCGCGCACATCCACCCCCGGCTGGGCCACAATCGTATTGTTGCGATCCCGAAACGGATGCTCCCGCAAGAGGGCACGCAACTGCCCCTCTTGCCCTGCAAGGCGAAACATCAACGCCATGTCGCGCATCGAGACGCGCGAATTTGCCCCAAGCCCGGAATGATCCACCAGCGCCGCGCTGGACATGCCATAACGCGCCCGCGCCCAATCCGACATCTGCGCGGCAGAGGCGCGCAGGCTGGCTGGCTGCCCGGCACGTGCGGCACTCGCCATCATGCCCACAGCCTCGGCGCTGATATTGGTCGAAAAGCGCAGCAAATCGCGCAGCACCTCTTGCAGCGGCGCAGAGAGATGCGTGACCAGATCGCGCCCGTTGGGGGCGGTTGTGGCAATTTGCGGCGCGGCCAAGGCAATTCCCTGCCCCTGCGCCAGCACGCGCAACACCTCGCCTGCATAAAGTTCGGGATGGCGCACGGGCAACCAGCGCGAGCCTGTCCCCCCAAGCGCAGCGCGCGCAACTGTCCATTCATCGCGCGCCCCTGCCCGGCGATAAGTATAAGGCGGGTTTGCGCGGTTGACGATCTGCATGTGCGCCATGCTGACAGCGGGCTGATGGCGGGCCGAACGCGCATCCATCGCCACCGAATACGCGCCGCCACTGTTGCGCCATTCAAAATGCACCCGGTTGAAATTCAGATTGATCCCGGAAACTGACGGATTATACCCCGCCTGCACCGCCTGATCCTGCGCGATTTCGGGTATGAAGGGCAATGCGCCCCCCCAGACCAGAAACCGCCCCGTCACCTGCCGCACACCCGCGCGGGCCAGATCGGCGGCCATGGCCGCCAGATCATCGGTTTCCAATGTCGGATCGCCCCCCCCCGCCGGCACCAGATCACCGCGCAGAATGCCATCTGTCACGGGGCCTGTTGCCACCAGACGGGTACGAAACTGATAGCCCGCGCCCAGTGCATCCAGCGCATAAAGCGCGGTCAGCGCCTTGGCCACGCTGGCAGGCGGCAAGGGGGTTGCCTCGCCCTGGCCCGCGATCAAGGCACCTGTTCGCATATCAATCAGCGCATAGCTGAGGTCGCCATCGCCTGAAGCAAGCCCCCCAACCGGCGCAGCGGGGCGCAGCGCGGGGCGCGGAGAACGTTCTGGCGCAGTGGCACAGGCGGGCATTGCAACAAGCACACTGCCGCCCAAAAGCAGGTTCAAGACACCGCGCCTGCGCAAGACAGGTTCGTTCATGCTGCCCCCGCTATCGCGCATAGCACCCGTTGCGCGCTGGCATCATCTGGTAAGCGCATCACATCCAATTCCCATAAACCACAATATCAGCAAGTTTTCGCCGATCCCGCAAGCCCCTCGTATTTTCCAATCGGCACTATACTGTGCTGCGCAGTGGGCATCCGGCGCGAGGGATAATTATTTGGGCAGGAACAGAGTGTGATATCGCCAAGCAATGCGCGGCTGGCGAACGCTGCCATTCGCGCGCAAAGCCGGTAGCCAGCCCATTACCGCACCCAAACCCCTTGCGCCCGCAACCGGCTGGACGAAATATCTTGCAGCGGGATGGTCAGAAAACACCATGCCGGGGCTGACAGCTTGCCCAGCCGCGCCCCGTCGCGGGCAGGCAGGCGCGCGCGTGGAAAGCTGCGCGCCGCAACCGAGGACAAAGCCCGCAGTTGCACACCCGGGCGCGCGACCACGGCAATCGGCACGCGCTGCATGATCTCGCGCCAGTTTTCCCAGTGGTGAAAGCTGGCCAGATTATCCGCGCCCATGATCCAAACAAAGCGCCGCCCCGGATACAGCCGCAATATGGCGCGCAGCGTATCGGCAGTGTAGCGCGTGCCCAGAGCGGCCTCGATAGGTGTAATCTGCACCTTGGGATGCTGCATCAGTTGCGAGGCACGGGCCAGACGAACGGGCAAAGGCGCAGGGCCATGCGCCTTGAGCGGATTGCCCGGAGAGACCAGCCACCAGAGTTGATCCAGTTGCAAATGGCGCAGGCTATGATGGGTAAGCTGGACATGCCCCTCATGTGCAGGATCGAAAGACCCGCCAAACAATCCAATTGTCGCGCCTTTTGGCGCAAAGGGCAGAGCGTGGCGCGGCAAAACGGGCATGGATGGCAGCTTTCCCCTACAAAACGCCTCGCAGGCCAGATACGATTGCGCGCGCGCCAGTGCAAGCGCGCTGTCATGCCAGACATATATTCAGGAAGGAGTGGTACCACCTCCCCGGCTCGAACGGGGGACCTCTGGATCCACAATCCAGCGCTCTAACCAACTGAGCTAAGGCGGCACTGAGGGCGATTTAGCGCCCAGCGCGGATGAATGCAAGAGGCGGATGCTTGAATATTGCACCTCAAGGCCGTATCGCAGGGCCAGACCTGATGGACAAGGACATGAACAAGATGGGCATCAATTCCGAAAGCGACGCCGCAGCCAATTTGCAGATCGGGCCAACCACGCTTGGCATGGTCAGGATATATGTTGCCGGCGATGGCATAGACCTGCCATTGGATTTCGACCCTGATGAAGCCGATGAAATTGCAGAAGAATTGCGCGGCGCAGCACAAGCGGCCCGCAAACTGGCA
>JAIUNA010000040.1 GCA_022565265.1 Roseinatronobacter sp.
AAGTCCGAACGAAACTCAGGCTATGCGCAGGTGGCAGCCAAATCGCTGTGCCGGGGGGCGGCCCAGCGATGCGCGGCGGCCTTCGGCCTTGATTCCGCGCTTGGCGCGCTACACAAATGTCCCCAACCCGCTCCAAGCTGCCCTTGGCTAGCTTCTGGGCGGTGCAGAACACTAGGGTTTTTGCTTCTTTTGGAAACGTCCCTCTGTTCCGGCTTGCAGCCGAGCGATATTCTCGCGGTGCTTCCAGAAAATCATTGCAGCCAGCAGCGCAAATAGCCCCAGCATCTGCCCATATCCCAGCACAAATGCCAGCAACGGGCTAAAACCTGCGGCCACAAGCGCCGAGAGCGAGGAATAGCGCGACAGCTTGAACACCAGCGCCCAAATTGCGCAAATCGCCACCCCCACGGGCCAAGCCAGAACCAGCGCTGTGCCAATGAATGTTGCCACACCCTTGCCACCCTTGAACCCCAGATATACCGGGTAAAGATGGCCCAGAAAGGCCATAAGCGCTGCAATCTGCCCGGCATCCGCGCCAAAGGCCCACCATGCCAGAAGTGCGGCCAGCGCACCCTTGCCCGCATCCAGCACGAATGTCAGCACGCCCGCCAGCTTGTTGCCCGTACGCATGACATTGGTGGCCCCGATATTGCCAGAGCCGATCTGGCGCAGATCGCCCAATCCCATCACACGCGCGATGACGACGCCAAAGGGGATTGCCCCCAGCAAATAGGCGGCCAGACCCACCAGCGCCAGCAGCCATAGGGGATTTGTGATTTCAGGCATTCGCCTTCTCCTGCGTGTGGACGCATGCGCCCGCCACATAGGTGGCCAACACGCGCCCTTGCATCCGGGCACCATCAAAGGGCGTGTTCTTGGATTTCGACATCAGCGCGAAGCGATCCAGCACAAAGGGCGCATCGGGATCAAACAGCACCAGATCGGCCGGTGCGCCCACTGCCAGCCGGCCACAGGGCAGGCCCAAAAGCCGTGCAGGGTTCAGCGCCAAAGCCCGCCAGATTTGTGGCAGGCTCAGCCCTTCGGAATGATAAAGCCGCATCGCGGCGGGCAAGAGCGTTTCCAGCCCCACAGCGCCCGCTGCGGCCTCCTCAAAGGGCAGGCGTTTGGATTCCTCGTCTTGCGGGCTGTGCATGGAACAGATCACATCTATCAGCCCATCGGCCACCGCCTGCACCATCGCGCGGCGGTCATCCTCGCTGCGCAACGGCGGGGTGAATTTGAAGAAGGTGCGATAATCGCCCACATCAAATTCATTCAATGTCAGGTGGTGAATGGAAATCCCCGCGCTTACCTGCAACCCGTTGCGCTTGGCGCGTTCCAAGGCAGGCAGGCTGCGCGCGCTGGTGATCTGATCGGCATGGTAGCGCACGCCTGTCATCTCGACCAATCCCATATCCCGGTCTAGCCCCATCCGTTCGGCCATGGGCGATACGGCAGGCAAGCCCCGCAGAGAGGCGAATTTGCCGCTTGTCGCGCAGGCCCCTTCGGACAGGCCCGGATCTTGAGGATGGCCGATAATCAGCGCGCCAAGGCCCTTGGCATAGCTCATGCAGCGGCCCAGAACCTTGGTATCCCGCACCACCCGCGCCCCATCGGTAAAGGCAACCGCGCCTGCATCCAGCAAAAAGCCGATTTCGGCCATCTCGCGGCCTGCACGCCCGCGGGTAAGTGCGGCCATGGCGCGAATGTTCACGGGCGTTCGGGCGGCAGCGCGGCGGGTGACATATTCCAGCACTTCGGGGGTATCTATCGCAGGGTCTGTATCGGGGCGCAGAACAAGTGTTGTAACCCCGCCCTTGGCCGCAGCCAGCCCGGCGCTGCGCAGGGATTCTTTATGCTGTGCGCCCGGCTCTCCCACCTGAACGCCCATATCCACAATGCCGGGTGCAAGGCATTTGCCCGCGCAATCAATCGCCTCTGCCCCGGCGGGGCATTCGGCGTCCAGCGCCGTTATCTGCCCGCCTTCTACTGTCAGGCTGCCCAAACGCTCTGCGCCGGCCTCCGGGTCTATCAGGCGGGCATTGTGGAAATACTGGATCATCTCTGGTTTCCTTCACCGGCAATGGTGTCACGGATCAGTGCCGCCACGGCAGGGGCATTGACCAGATGGCGCAGCGTGACCTTGCGCGCGTCTGTATGCAGCGAAATGCTTGTCAGCCACACGCGCATGCGCCGGATGTGTTTCAACTCGATGATATCATCGGGCGCAAGGATAAGGCGGCGATTTGTCAGCAGATAGGGGGAATGCGCCCCAAAGGCGCGTTGCAAGAGGAGGGGGCCAAAGAGAAAGACAAAGGTGCCAAGCAACCCAGACCCCAAACCTGCCAGCACTTGCCCCAGCGGGATATTTGCCCAGATCAGCGCCAGCGCTGCCACCATCAGCCCGATGACGCCCGTCAAAGCATCCAGCAACAGCTGCACGTGACGGCTTTGCGCAATCAGCGCGCGCGGGCTTTCGCCCGGTTCCAGTGCAAATTGGGTTTGCCGCGCTGTCATCAGTGGCCCGCCCGCTTGGCGCGGCGCGCGCGCGCATCCTCGATCTCGCCGACAATGGCCTCGGACTGGGCGATATGTTTGATCAGATGCTTGTCGCCTGATTTCGTGATGATCTGGATATCGCCAAACAAGCGGCGCACCTTCTCCAATTCCAGCAGATACACTTGCCGCCCACCGGGGCCGACCAGCCGCATAGAGCTGAGCACCCAGCGGAATTTCATTTGCTCGGAATAGAGCCACAGCCCCCGCACGATCAGCGCCAGCACAGCCCCAAAAGAGCCGATCAGCACATGATCAGACCCGATAAAGGCCAGCACCATGCCCACAACCCCCATTCCAAGCACCGCCATAACCGCATGATCGCGGATAAAGGTTGCCCGGTCGGCACGGATTTCACGCAAGAATTTCTCGCCCTTTTCCGGCGTAAAATTGGTCTCGGCCAGCGCAGATTCGCGGATTTCCTCACCCATGGGCCGCCGCCTCGCGCAGCCGCGCGCTTTCGCGCCTGCGGCGCAGATTGCGCGCCAGCAAATCCATTGCCGCCATACGCACCGCAACCCCCATTTCCACCTGCTCCTGAATTACCGAGCGGTTGATATCATCGGCAATCGCGCCATCAATCTCGACCCCGCGATTCATCGGGCCGGGATGCATGACAATCGCATCGGGCTTGGCATAGGCCAGCTTTTCGGCATCCAGCCCATAGCGGTGGAAATATTCGCGCTCCGAGGGCACAAAACCGCCATCCATCCGCTCGCGTTGCAGGCGCAGCATCATCACCACATCCGCGCCCTCAAGCCCCGCGCGCATATCGTCAAACACCTCGACCCCGAAATCTTCCACGCCCTTGGGCATCAGCGTGGGTGGGCCAACAAGGCGCACGCGGTTTTCCATCTTGCCCAGCAAGATCAGGTTTGACCGCGCCACCCGGCTATGGGCGATATCGCCGCAGATCGCCACACTCAGCCTGTGCAACCGCCCTTTCTTGCGCCGGATTGTCAGGGCATCCAGCAGCGCCTGTGTGGGGTGTTCATGCTTGCCATCCCCGGCATTGAGAACCGCGCAATTCACCTTTTCGGCCAGCAGATTCACGGCCCCGGAACTGCCATGGCGCACCACCAGCAAATCGGGGTGCATGGCATTCAGCGTCAGCGCCGTATCTATCAGCGTCTCGCCCTTTTTCAGGCTTGATTGCGCCATGGACATATTCATCACATCCGCGCCCAGCCGCTTGCCTGCCAATTCAAAACTGGCCTGCGTGCGGGTAGAGGCCTCGAAGAACATGTTGATCTGCGTCATCCCCGCAAGGGCTGTGCCATGTTTCTCGCTGGAGCGGTTGAGCGCGACATAGGCCTCGGACAGATCCAGAAGCGTGGTAATCTCTGCCGGAGATAGCGGCTCTATGCCCAGAAGGTGGTCTTTTGTAAAACTCATGCGCCCTCGAATTCTGACCGGGTAACAGCCTTGCCCCTTATAGAAACCGCGTCTCGCCACGACAAGGCCGCTTTACCCGGCGTGATCGGCGCACTACCTTGCACCCATGACACTCGCCGCGCATTGGGAAACGGATTGGGAGATGGCCTTGGCCTGCCTTGAAGGGCAGGCCGAAATGGGCGTGGATGAGGCGATTTGCGACGCGCCTGTCAATCGCTATATGCTGGAACCCAGCCCGCCCAAAGCTGCCGCCATGGCCGCACCTGCCGCAGCACCGCTTGGCCCGGCCATGCCAGTGCCGCAAATTGATCCGGTGCAAGAGGCCATGGCCGCCGCCAGCGCCGCGCCCGATTTGCCTGCGCTGCATGCGGCCTTGGCAGAGTTTGCGCATTGCGATTTGCGGCAGGGCGCGCGCAACTGTGTTTTTGCCGATGGCCAGCCCGGTGCGCGTGTCATGATCGTGGGCGAGGCTCCGGGCCGCGAGGAAGACCAGCGCGGCAAGCCTTTCATGGGCGCTGCGGGCCAGCTTCTTGATCAGATGCTTGCCGCGATTGGCCTGCAACGCAATCATCCCGATCCGGGCAGGGCAGTTTATATCACCAATATCCTGCCGTGGCGCCCGCCGCATGATCACACTCCCACTGCCGAAGAACGCGCGATGTTTCGCCCGTTTGTGCTGCGCCATATCGAACTGGCCGCACCCGATATCGTGGTGTTGATGGGCCGCATTTCTGCGGCCACCTTGCTGGAAACCGAAGATGGGATCACCCGCATTCGCGGCCAATGGCGCACGGTTCTGGGCCGCCCGGCCCTGCCCATGCTGCACCCGGCCTATCTGCTGCATAACCCGGCCGCCAAACGCGAAGCATGGGCCGATCTGTTGGAACTTCAGGCACGAGTCAGGACATTGCCATGAGCCGAATTGACGAAACCAAACCCTTTCTGCCTGTACGTTTTGCTGTGCTGACAGTCTCGGATACGCGCGATCTGGCGCAGGATAAATCCGGCGATACGCTGGCGGGGCGGATTGCCGGCGCAGGCCATCTGCTGGCCGCACGCGCTATTGTGCGCGACGAGCGTGACCAGATTGCCGCACAATTGCGCGACTGGTGTGCAAACCCGGAGATTGACGCCATTCTCAGCACGGGCGGCACGGGCCTTACCGGGCGCGATGTGACAGTAGAGGCGCATCGGGATGTCTATGAAAAAGAGATCGAGGCATTCGGGACAGTGTTCACCATCATTTCGATGCAGAAAATCGGGACATCTGCCATTCAGTCGCGTGCCTGTGCCGGGGTTGCGCAGGGTACATATCTTTTCGCGCTGCCCGGCTCTCCGGGGGCGTGCAAGGATGCCTGGGACGATATTTTGGCCTATCAATTCGATTATCGCCACCGCCCCTGCAATTTTGTCGAAATTTTTCCGCGTCTGGAAGAACATTTGCGACGGAAGTAACGCGCTGTTGCGTTTGGGTATATTGAATAGGGGCCGCAGTTGCGGCCTAGTCTGATTGCGCGCCACGCGCCATAAATGGGGTAGCCATGCGTTTTCTGACCCGCAGCCTGATCGCGCTGTTTCTTGCGGCCTTGTCGCTTTCCGCCTTGGGCTATGCGGGCTATACGCTTGTCAGTGCTCTCCAAATCCGTGCCGAAGCGCCGGGGGGTGGGCCGGGGCAAGCAGCGCGCGAGCGTGTTTTTACCGTGCGCGCCCTCACTGTGACACCGGGCGAGGTAACACCGGAACTGGCCGCCTTTGGCGAAGTTCGCGCGCGCCGGTCGCTGGATTTGCGCGCGCCTGTGGGTGGGCAGGTGCTGGAACTGGCCCAAGGGTTTGAAGATGGCGCAGATGTGGTGGAGGGGCAGCTTTTGCTGCGCATCGATCCCGCCGATGCACAGGCCGCAGTTGCGCTGGCCGCGTCTGATGTTGCCCGCGCCGAGGCCGAATTGCGCGATGCCAGCCGCGCCATGGTGCTGGCTGCCGAAGATGTGGCCGCCGCGCAGGCGCAATTTGATCTGCGCGCCCGCGCGCTGGAGCGGCGGCAGGGATTGGCCGCGCGCGGTGTAGCGACAGAGGCCGCGCTGGAAGAGGCTGAACTGGCCCTTTCCGCGGCGCGTCAGGCGCTGGTGGGCCGCAGACAGGCCGAAGCGCAGGCCGAGGCCCGCCGCGATCAGGCTCTGAGCGCGCTGGAGCGTCAGCGCATTTCGCTATCCGAGGCCGAAAGGCGGCTGGCCGATACGCAGGTTTATGCCAGCTTTTCCGGCACTCTGGTCGATGTGGCCATCGTCGAGGGCGGGATTGTCACCCCAAACGAGCGCTTGGCCCAGATCATCGACCCCGCCGCGCTGGAAGTGTCTGTGCGCGTTTCAACGGCGCAATATCTGCGTCTGATAGATGAGACGGGGCAATTGCTGCGCAGCGAGGCAGAAGTGGCCTTGGAAGTCGCGGGGTTTGAAATCACCTCTCCGGGGCGGGTGCTGCGGTCTTCGGCCACGGTAGAACAGGGCCAGAGCGGGCGGCGGCTGTTTGTGGAACTGGCCGCGCCGCGCGGCTTTCGCCCCGGCGATTTCGTGACTGTACGCTTGCAAGAGCCTGCCTTGCGCGATGTGGCCTTGCTGCCCGCTTCGGCTGTCTCTGCGGCTGGAAATGTGCTGGCCATTACCGCAGAGAACCGGCTGGAGGCTGTTGCGGTTACTGTTTTGCGGCGGCAGGGCGATAGCGTCATTGTGGCGGCCAACGCGCTTGCAGGGCGCGAAATCGTGCGCGAAATCGGCCCCAGCCTTGGTGCGGGAATTCTGGTGCGCCCGCAGCGCGAAAGCGCATCGGGCGAGGTGATCGCGGAGACACCGGAAATGGTGACGCTTGATCCAGAGCGCCGCGCGCGGCTGATTGCGCAGGTCGAAGGCAATGCTCGCATGCCAGAGCAGGTGCGCGCGCGCATGCTGGCGCAACTGTCGCAAGCCGAAATCCCTGCCGCCACGCTGGAGCGGTTGGAAAACGGGGGCGGTAGCGGTGGCGGCCCCGGCGGCGGCATGCCGCCGCAGATGCCGCCGCAAAGCGGAGGTTGAGGGCATGGCCGCCATTCGCAGCACCAAAGATCGTCTGGCCGTGCAGGCACTGGGCGTGTTTCGCTATTTCACCCGCCACAAGACAGCCGCCAATCTTTTGCTCGTGGTCATGCTTGTCGCAGGCTTGGCCGCGATCCCGCAAATGCGCGCGCAGTTCTTTCCCGATGTGGTGGTCGATAATGTCTCTGTCGATATCCGCTGGCCGGGGGCCGGGGCGGAGGATGTGGACGGCGCCATCGTGCAACTGGTAGGCCCCGCGTTACAGGCGGTGGAAGGGGTGAGCCAAGTTACGGCCCAATCGCGTGAGGGGCGCGCGAGTTTCACAATCGAATTCGAAACCGGCTGGGATATGGCGCGCGGCAGTGCCGATGTGCAAACCGCGCTCGATATTGTGGGCAACCTGCCCGAAGATGCCGAAGACCCTGCCACGCGCCGTTCCAACTGGGGGGATCGGGTGACGAATGTGGTGGTCACTGGCCCTGTCGCGGTGGAACAGTTGGCCCGCTTTGCCGATGAATTTGCCGCACGGCTGTATGATGCCGGGATCACGCGCACCACAATCCGCGGCGTGGCCAGTGCCGAGGTGATGGTCGAGGTTCCCACCCGCAACCTGATTGCCCATGATGTGACCATGGCAGAGATTGCGCAGGCCATCCGCAGCACTGTCAGCACCGATCCCTCTGGCGAAGTGTCTTCGGGCATATCGCGCGTGCGTACCGGGGCAGAGCGGCGCAGCGCCGAAGATATTGCCCAGATTGCCCTGCGCAGCCGCCCTGATGGCAGTGTATTGCGCGTGGGTGATCTGGCAGATGTGCGCGAAGGCGCGATAGATCGTGACCGGGCGTTCTGGGTTGGCGATGATCCCGCCATATCCCTGCGCGTCGATCGTTCCGAGCGTGGCGATGCCATTGCCATTCAGGCCCGCGTGCAAGCCATTGCCGAAGAGATGAGCCGCAACTTGCCCGCAGGCACGAAGATAGAGCTGGTCTCGACGCGTGCCGAGTTCATTTCCGGGCGCATTGCGATTTTGCTCAAGAATGGTGTCATGGGGCTGGGGCTGGTTGTGGTGCTGCTGTTCCTGTTCCTGAATGCGCGCACAGCGTTTTGGGTGGCTGCGGGTATTCCGGCAGCCATGCTGGCCGCGATTGCCGTGATGTATCTGATGGGGCTTAGCTTCAACATGATCTCGCTATTTGCGCTGATCATCACGCTGGGCATTGTGGTGGATGATGCCATCGTGGTGGGGGAACATGCCGATTACCGCGCGCGCGAATTGGGTGAATCTCCCGCGCAGGCAGCAGAGAACGCCGCCACCCGCATGGCCCAGCCGGTTTTTGCCGCCACTGTCACCACGATTCTGGCCTTTGGCGCCCTGATTCTGGTGGGCGGGCGCTTTGGCTCTTTGATTGCCGATATTCCGCTGACGGTGATTGCGGTGCTTGTGGCCTCACTGGTGGAATGCTTCCTGATCCTGCCCAACCATATGTATCACGCCATTGCCAGCGGCCTGAAAGAGCGCTGGTATGATTGGCCCTCGCGGCAGGTAAACAAGGGCTTTCGCTGGTTCCGTGAAACGGTATTTCGCCCGGTCATGGGCTTTGTCGTGGCGGCGCGGTATCCGGTTGTGGCCGTTTTGATTGCCCTGCTGACAGTGCAAGCTGCCCATATCGTGCGTGGCGATCTGCCGTTTCGCTTTTTCAACCCGCCCGAACAAGGCTCTGTCACTGGCAATATTGTGATGACAGATGGTGCAACCCGCGAAGATACCCGCGCGATGCTGCGCGAATTGCAGCGCGCGGCCGAGGCGCTGGGCGCATCTTTGGTGGGCGAAAACGGTGTTAACCCCGTGCTTTTTGCGATGACGGAAATGGGGGGCCATGCGGGCCGGGCGCTGGCTTCGGCGGAAAACAAGGATGGCGATTTGCTGGGCGCCATTTCCATTGATCTGGTCGATGCCGATTTGCGCAACATGTCCTCTTTCGCCTTTGCCTCTGCCCTGCAAGACGAGGTGCGCGCCCATCCCCGGCTGGAGGAATTGAGCTTTCGGTCTTGGGGCACGGGGCCGGGGGGCGATTCGCTGTCGGTGGATCTGAGCGGCGGCGATGCCGAGACGCTCAAGGCTGCGGCGGATGCGCTGCGCGCAGCGCTTGTGCCATTCCCGGAGATTACCGGGCTGGAAGACAATCTGCCCTATGACAAGCAGGAACTCTTGTTGCAACTGACCCCGCAGGGGCAGGCGCTTGGCTTCACTGTCGAAGGCTTGGCCCGCGATTTGCGCAACCGTCTGTCCGGGGTCGAGGCCGCAACCTTCCCGGACGGGTTGCGCACAGGGCGCATTCGGGTGGAAGTGCCACATTCTGAACGGGGCGCTGATTTTCTGGACAATATGATGATGCGCACAGGCGCGGGCAGCTATGTGCCCTTGGGCGATATTGTTTCTGTCTCAGAGCGGCAGGGATTTTCCAGCATCCGGCGTGAAAACGGGGTGCGGGTGGTGACGGTTACAGGCGATCTGTCAGAAGATGATCCCGCCCGCGCACGCGAGATAACGCGCCTTCTGACAGAGCGTATCTTGCCCGATCTGGAGGCTGATTTCGGCATCACCACACGCTTGTCCGGGCAGGCCGAGCAAGAGCGCGAATTCCTCTCTGACGCCCTGATCGGCGTGGGGATGTGCCTGATCCTAATCTATCTGACACTGGCTTGGGTCTTTTCCAGCTGGTTGCGCCCTTTGGTGGTGATGGCGGTTATTCCGTTCGGCCTGATCGGGGTGATTTACGGGCATCTGAGCTGGGGCATCGCGCTTTCCATGTTCTCGATTGTCGGGGTGATGGGGATGATCGGGATTATCATCAATGATTCGATCGTGCTGGTGACAACGGTGGATCAATATGCCCGCGACAGGGGCCTGATCCCGTCGATCATTGATGCGACATGTGATCGCTTGCGCCCGGTTTTGCTGACAACGCTCACAACGGTTCTGGGCCTGACGCCGTTGCTGTTTGAGCGTTCCACACAGGCAGAGTTCCTGAAACCCACTGTCATTACGCTGGTCTATGGTCTGGGCTTTGGCATGTTTATCGTGCTGCTTCTGGTGCCTGCGGTGCTGGCCATCGGCCATGACATGCGCCGCCAGATCATATCGCTGCGCCGCGCCTTGGCGCGGCCTGCGCGCGGTGTGGCGCTTGTGCCCATGCTGGCCGCTATGGCGTTGCTGGGGTGGTTCGCGGCCACTTTTGGCGCGGTTATCGCTTTTGGCGCGCTTCCGGGCGGGCTTGGAGGGTTTGCCGCCACGCCACAGCAAGGGGCTTTGGTGCTGTTTCTGGGGGGGAGCGGGCTGGGCCTGCTGCTGGCATGGGTCATTGGTGCGCTGGCGCTGTGGCGCGCGCCGCGCAAAGAGCCAAACGCTTAATCCGGAAAGGTGCAGCCCTGATGCTGGACAACGCCATTTTCGCTGACAATGCTGATCCGCACGGCAGAGCGGTCAATCGCCTCGCCGGGGGCAGGGCGCAGATAGGCATGCCCGGTAATCGTATCGCCCGCGCGCTCCGAGGGTAGCGCGCGGTTGCGGATCGGGCTGCCCTGCAATTCCACCAGCGCAAATTCCTCTGCCCCCTGAGGCGGAACAGTCATGCTGGCGCTGAGCCGCAGGCCCTTTCTTTCGGGGGTAATCGTGCAAGAGACCGCTTGCAGCCCCGCAGTTCTGGCCGCACGGGGGCGCTGTGTAAGGGCTGTGGCGATCATGCCATCGGGCATGCCGCTATTATTCAGCCCCAGTTGCAGCGCCAGTTCTACCGGGATGCAGATATCATCGCACACCCCAAGCGACAGCGTGGCGTCCAGTTCCATCGGCAGGCCGGCATCTGTTGGGGTCAGTTCAATCGGCAGGATGATTTCATCACCATAGCCAATGCTGGCCACGCCGGATTTTGTGAACAGCCGTGGTTCCGGCCAATGAATGCGCGCTGCCGCCACATTGCGAGAGCCTGACCAATCCAGCCGTGGTACGATCCCGCTTTCGCCCGGATGACGCCAATAGGTTATCCAGTTCCCTGCCAGCCGAATATGCAGCCCTGCCATATGCGTGCCTGTATCTGTCTGCCAGCCGGGGCGCATGCGCGCATCCATGATCTCTGCAAGGCGCGGATTTTGCGCTGCCGCAATGCCGGGGACAAGAAGCGCACAAAGCGCAAGGAATTTGGAAAACCGTTTCATGACAGACTTGATTCCCTGTGGCGCGGCAGAAGGGAAGTCACAAGGGCGCGACTTATCGGCCCTGTGACCTGTTTGCCCCAGTTTGGCCCGACGCATCCCCTTGGCAAGCGGGGCCAAGGCAGGCATTCTGCGACCAAAGCAACCTCCGAGCTATGATGATGCAATTGACCGGCCAATTCCTGATTGCCACCCCGTCCATGCCCGATACCCGATTCGCGCATTCCGTGGTGTTGCTTTGCGCCCATTCCGATCAGGGCGCGATGGGGATCATCATCAACAAACCTTTGCCCGATCTGCGCTTGCCAACCTTGCTGACACATCTGGACATCGCGCGCAGTGATGGCGCAACCGGGCTGGGTGGCGATATTCCGGATATGCCGGTGCATTTTGGCGGCCCGGTCGAGACATCGCGCGGCTTTGTGCTGCATTCGCCCGATTTCTTCAGTGCAGAGGGCAGTTTGGCCGTGGCAGATGGTCTGGTTCTGAGCACCTCGGTCGAAATCCTCTCGGAGATGGCGCGCGGGCAGGGGCCGGGTGCGGCGCTGGTTGCGCTGGGCTATTCCGGCTGGGGGCCGGAACAGTTGGAACGCGAAATTCAGGCCGGAGGCTGGTTGCTGGCCGAAGCTTCTGCACCGATGCTTTTTGCCACCGAGGACGGGCGCAAATGGGCTGCGGCGCTGGCCCAGATCGGGGTTGATCCGCGCATGCTCTCTGGTGCGACAGGTCACGCCTGAAGATCAGTTCCCACCAAGGCGGCGGCAAATTCTTCCGGGTCGAAGGGTTGCAGATCGTCAATCTGCTCGCCCACGCCAATGGCATGGATGGGCAAGCCAAAGCGATCCGCCAGCGCCACCAGCACACCGCCACGCGCCGTGCCATCCAGCTTTGTCATCACCAGCCCTGTCACATCGGCAAGTTTGCGGAAAATCTCGACCTGATTCAGCGCGTTCTGCCCGGTTGTGGCATCCAGCACCAGAAGCGTATTATGTGGCGCGTCCGGGTCAAGCTTGCGCAGCACGCGCAGGATTTTGGCCAATTCTTCCATCAGATCGGTGCGGTTTTGCAGCCGCCCGGCTGTGTCGATCATCAGCAGATCAACGCCTTCGGCCTTGGCGCGCGCCAGCGCATCATAGGCAAGGCTTGCCGGGTCAGAGCCTTCGGGCGCTGTCATCACCGGCACGCCTGCGCGCGTGCCCCAGATTTGCAACTGTTCCACAGCGGCGGCGCGGAATGTATCGCCTGCGGCAATCATCACCGATTTGCCCGCCATGCGGAACTGGCTGGCCAGTTTGCCAATGGTGGTGGTCTTGCCCGCGCCATTTACCCCCACAACAAGCACCACTTGCGGGCGCGCCGGATAGAGCGGCAGGGGGCGGGCCACTGGCTCCATTATGCGGGCCACTTCCTGCGCCAGCGCGGATTTGATCTCTCGCACCGACAGTTTGCGCCCGAACCGCCCCTCGGCCAGATTGGCGCAAACGCGCATTGCGGTTTCCACGCCCATATCGGCCTGAACCAGCAGGTCTTCAAGGCTTTCCAGCATCTCGTCATCCAGCACGCGGCGGGGGCTGTCATCGCGGCCCAGCATCCGGCCCAATATTCCGGGTTTTGCGCTATCGGGCTGCGGTGCGGGCGCGGTATTGGGGGCAGGCTGCGGCGCGGGGCTGTCACTGCCCTCATCGACCAAAGCCTCCAGCCCCTCATCCAGCTTGGACGAGGCGCGGAACATGCGCTCTTTCAGCTTCTTGAAAAACGACATGCGCTGACCCTTTGCCTGATCCCGGTGTGATCCAAGGCCAGAGCTACCCGATCTGCGCGCCATTGAAAAGCGGGCTGCGGCACTGTGCGCAGCTATGCGGAGGCGCAATTTGCGTGATAGGGTCGCATCATCGTTTTGGATATTTCAGATCATGCCAATATTGCCTTTTCTTCTTGCCGCGATTGTCCCTGTCACAGTGCTGGCCCTTGCTGCCCTTGCCGGGGGGGTATGGGTCTGGGTGGCGCTGGCCTATGTTTCGGTTATCGCCTTTCTGGCCGATGAGCTGGTGGCTTGGCCCATGGCCCCTACAGACCCGGAGCAGGGCGAATTTGCTGCAAATGCCCTGTCTTGTGCGCTGGCCGGGGCGCATTTTGGGCTGCTTGTGCTGGCGGTTCTGGCCATAGCCGGCGCACCAGGCGTGGGCGTGGGGGGGCAGGTGGCGGCCTTTATGGCCTTTGGCCTGTATTTCGGGCAGGTGAGCATTGCAAATGCCCATGAGCTGATCCACCGCCCCCAGAGGGGCCTGTTCAGCCTTGGGAAATGGGTGTTCATCTCCTTGCTGTATGGCCATGTAACAACCACGCACAGGCTGCTTCATCACCCCTATGTGGCCACGCCCCAAGACCCGAATTTCCCGCCCTTGGGCCTCAGTTTTTATCGCTACCTGCCGCGCAGCCTGTGGGGCAACCTGCGCGAGGGCTACCGGATAGAGGCCGCGCGCGCGGCGCGCACGGGGCGGGCCAACCCTTACCATACTTATCTGGGCGGCGCGCTGATGGTGCTGGCGCTGGCCTATGGGCTGGCGGGTTGGGGCGGGGTGGGGGCGCTGGTGGCGCTGGGGGCCTATGCACAGGTGCAACATGCCATGGTGGATTATCTGCAACATTACGGGCTGGAACGCGCGCGCCTGCCCGATGGCCGCTACGCGCCCCAAGGCCCGCAGCATAGCTGGAACAGCCCGCATTGGTTTACCTCACTCATGGCGGTAAATGTCACCCGCCATTCCGACCATCACGCTCATCCCGCCCGCATCTATCCCGCGCTCCGGCTGGAACCGGGCATGCCCTGCCTGCCCTACAGCCTGCCTGCCATGGGTGTGATTGCGCTCTTCCCGCGCCTGTGGTTCAAGATAATGGACAGACGGGTGAAAGATGCCCTCGCCCAAGCTGAAGGAGAACACCCATGACAGGTTTCGCCCGCTTTGCCCTCTTGGCCTGCCTTGCCAGCCCGGCACTGGCCCAAATGCCCATGACAGCAGAGGAATTTGACAGCTATGTCACCGGCCAGACCCTGACTTTCGGTTTTGCGGGGCAACCTTACGGCATAGAAGAATTCCGCCCCGGCCGCCGCACCATATGGGCTTTCATCGGGGAAGAATGCCGCGAAGGGCGCTGGTTTGCCCGCGATGAACAGATTTGCTTCACCTATGACGATGCCCCGCAGCAAGAGCATTGCTGGATATTCTGGCGCGGCGAAAACGGGCTGAATGCGCGGTTCATGGGCGACGAGACCAGCACCGAGCTTTATGAGGTGCAGCGCAGCCCGCGCCCATTGCTCTGCCCCGGCCCGGAAGTGGGGGTTTAGCGCGCGCTGAAGGCACCCTCGGCCTTTGGCCTGCGCAACCGGCGCGCGCCCCCTTTTTTGTTACAGTGCCCGCCAGCCAATATCGCGGCGGCAAAATCCTTCCGGCCAATCGATCTGATCTACCATGCCGTAAGCGCGCGCCTGCGCCTCGGCCAGTGTTGCGCCGCGTGCTGTGATTGTCAGCACCCGCCCGCCATTGGCCAGCACCCGCCCGCCATCGGGTTTTGTGCCTGCGTGAAATACCATATGCGCGCTATCCTTGGGGCAAGCTTCCAGCCTGCGGATTTCGCTGCCCTCGGCATATTCCCCCGGATAACCCTTTGCGGCCATGACCACAGTCAGGGCGTGATCATCGGCCCAGTTTACGGCCATATCTTCCAACCGCCCTTCGGCACAGGCCAGCATCAGATCCAGCGCCTGCGCGCCCAGCCGCATGATCAGCCCCTGACATTCCGGATCGCCAAAGCGCACATTGTATTCCACCAGCCGCGCTTGCCCCTCCTTGATCATCAACCCCGCATAAAGCACCCCCTGATAGGGCGTCCCGCGCCGGGCCATTTCGGCCATTGTGGGCCGGATGATCTGGGCCATCGCGGCCTCTGCCAACGCGTCTGAGAGTACGGGCGCAGGCGAATAGGCCCCCATGCCGCCGGTATTGGGGCCAGTATCGCCATCGCCCACGCGCTTGTGGTCTTGGGCCGTGCCAATAGGCAGGCAGGTTTCCCCATCCACCAGCACAAAGAAACTGGCCTCTTCGCCCTCCATGAATTCCTCTATCACCACTTCGGCCCCGGCTGCGCCAAATTCGCCGCCGAACATGGTGTCAATTGCTGCCAGCGCTTCGGCCTCTGTCATGGCCACAATCACGCCTTTGCCAGCGGCCAGCCCATCGGCCTTGACCACGATAGGCGCACCTTGCGCGCGGATGTAATCCCGCGCCGCCTGGGCTTGGGTAAAATGGGCATATCCGGCTGTTGGGGCATTCACAGCGGCGCATATTTCCTTGGTGAAGGCTTTGGAGGCTTCCAGCCGCGCCGCACCCGCAGAGGGGCCGAAACAGGCAATCCCCACCGCGCGCAGCCTGTCGGCCACGCCTGCGGCCAGCGGCGCTTCCGGGCCGATCACGACAAAATCAATCGCGTTCGCTTCGCAAAAGCGCACCACCGCGCCACCATCGCACATGTCCAGATCAGCGCATTCCGCGATTTCCGCCATTCCCGCATTTCCGGGCGCACAGATCAGCCTGTCGCATTTTGGGTTTTGCAGGGTCGCCCATGCCAGCGCATGTTCGCGCCCGCCACTGCCCAGAACCAGAATATTCATAGCCTGCCCTCTCTTGGCACCTTCGCGCTGCCGTTCTAGGGTGGCTTTGCGCCCGTGACAAGCAAAGGCCTGCTTATGGATATGATTGACGAGCCAGCAAGCAACACACCCGAATTCTCGGTCTCAGAGATTTCGGGGGCGGTAAAGCAGGTGCTGGAGGGAGAATTTGGCCGTATCCGCGTGCGCGGCGAAGTGGGGCGCGTGATGGTGGCGCGCACTGGCCATATGTATTTCGATCTGAAAGATGATCGCGCGGTAATCGCCTCTGTCAGCTGGAAAGGGCAGGTGGCGCGTATGTCCGTGCGCCCGGAGGAAGGGATGGAGGTGATCGCCACAGGCCGCCTGACCACTTTCGCGCCGCAATCCAAATACCAGTTGCAGGTAGAAAGCGTGGAACCTGCAGGCGCAGGCGCGCTGATGGCGATGCTGGAAAAGCGCAAGGCCAGTCTGGCCGCAGAAGGGCTGTTTGCGCCTGAACGCAAGCAACGCCTGCCTGCCCTGCCGCGTGTTATCGGGGTGATCACTTCGCCACAAGGGGCGGTGATTCGGGATATCCTGCACCGGTTGCAAGACCGCTTTGGGGTGCATGTGCTGCTTTGGCCTGTGGCGGTGCAGGGCCAAGCCTGCGCGGGCGAAGTGGCACGCGCGATTGCGGGGTTCAATGCACTGCCCATGGGCGGGGCGATCCCGCGCCCCGATGTGCTGATCGTGGCGCGCGGGGGTGGCTCGATCGAGGATCTGTGGGGGTTCAACGAGGAAATTGTCGTGCGCGCGGCGGCGGCAAGCCACATTCCGCTGATTTCGGCAGTGGGGCACGAAACCGATACCACATTGATCGATTTCGCTTCTGACCAGCGCGCGCCCACGCCCACGGCAGCGGCGGAAATGGCTGTGCCAGTGCATAGCGATCTGATGGCACATCTGGCGGGCTTGGAGGCGCGCTTGCTGCGCACCGGCGGGCAGATGGTGAGCGCGCGCCGCCAACGCTTGGCCGATCTCTCGCGCGCCCTGCCACGCGCCGAGGCATTGCTGGCCCCCGCGATGCAGCGCTACGATATCTGGGCAGAGCGGTTTCCGGGGGCGTTGCGCGCGCTGACCCTCGCCAAGGGGCAGGAGTTGCGCAGCATCGCTGCGGGGCTGCGCGCCGCGACAATCCGCTTTCAGATCGACAAATCCCGCGATCGTCTGGACGAGCGCGCCTTGCGCGCGCGCCGCGCCATCACCTTGCGGCTGGAGGCGCAGGCCACAAAACTGGCGGCGCTGGAGCGGCTGCGCCAGTCGCGGGGCTATCCCGCCACCTTGCGGCGTGGCTATGCGGTGGTGCGTGATGAGGGCGGGCAGGTTATCACTGCCGCCGCCCAAGCCGCCCAAGCCCGGATGCTGGAGATTGAATTTGCCGATAGCCGGGTTGCGGCCCTGCCACAAAAACCGGGCAAGGCCACAAAATCTGCACCCAAACCGCCCGAACAGGGGAATTTGTTTTAGGCGAGGGGCAGATAGGGGCGCGCGTTATCCCCTGCGCGTACTCACCCCCCAAACCGCCGCGTATTGTCACGGGCAGGGGCATGCCTATGGCGTTCTGCATCTGATACAGGAAACCAAGGGCAGGTTTGAGCGGGTTGGGGACATTCGCAAAGCCGCGCATTGCTGGGCCGCGGTGCGGCGATCCATCAGCGGGGCTAAGCGGTTTAT
>JAIUNA010000041.1 GCA_022565265.1 Roseinatronobacter sp.
ACCGGGTTGCGCGGGGCAAAAAATCTGTGGCGAGAGCGTGTCGCATTCACGCGACCCACTCTCGCCTTAGGTGGCCGCATGTCTTTTTGCGCAAAACCGGTTCCCAGGTTTGCGCGACATGCTTTAGCTTAGCCCGCCGCCATCTGGTTATGCTTGCGCGCCACGAATTGTTTGGCGGTTTCCACGGCAACAGCCGCATCGCGGCAATAGGCATCTGCACCAATTGCGCGGCCAAATTCCTCGTTCAGGGGGGCACCGCCCACCAGAACGATGTAATCCTCGCGCCGCCCTTGGGCCACCAGCGTATCAATCACCACCTTCATATAGGGCATGGTTGTTGTCAGCAGCGCCGACATACCCAGAATATCAGGCTGCTCACGATCCAATGCGTCGAAATAGCGTTCGACAGAGTTGTTGATCCCCAGATCAATCACCTCAAAGCCTGCGCCTTCCATCATCATCGCGACAAGATTCTTGCCAATATCATGGATATCACCCTTCACAGTGCCGATCACCATCTTGCCCATGCGTGGCGCGCCAGTCTCGACAAGCAGGGGTTTGAGAATCGCCATGCCACCCTTCATTGCATTGGCGGCCAGCAGCACTTCGGGGACGAACAAAATCCCATCGCGGAAATCATTTCCGACAATGGTCATTCCTGCCACCAAGGCTTTGGTCAGAATGTCGTAAGGTGTCCAGCCGCGTTCCAGCAGGATATTGACAGACTCTTCGATCTCTTCTTTGAGACCATCATAGAGGTCGTCCATCATCTGCTCGACAAGTTCGTCGTCGTTTAGTTCGGACAGGATGATTTCTTCATCGTCAGACATGAAACTTCCCTTTCAGGCGTGCCGGCTTATGCGGCGAAGGACTGTTGTTTTTGCTTTCAGGCACAAAGCGATGAGGCACTATTCCAATTACGACATGGCCCTGACGCGCGGCGACCTGCGCGCGATTATCCCTCGGATTGGGGCTGCACCTAACCCTCGCTGCGGCGTTTGCGCCCACCAGCACGGCTGGGGCGGGGGGCGGGGCCTGCCCCATCTGTCTCTGTGCCATCCACTGCCGAGGAAAAGCCCCCAAGCGTGTTGGTGATCTGCTCCAGCGTTGGGCGCGGGCCGGGGGCGCGGGTTTCGAGTGCCGCGCGCATGGCGCGCAGGTGATCGGGCATTGTGCCGCAGCACCCCCCAATGATCCGCGCACCGCAATCACGCGCCAGAATGGCGTATTCTGCCATCAATTCAGGCGTGCCATCATAATGGATATGGCCAGCCACATATTTTGGAATGCCTGCATTGCCCTTGGCGATCAGCGGTAGATCGCTGCCTGCGCCTGCGAAACCCAGCACGGTGCGCAAAAGATCAGACGCACCGACCCCGCAATTTGCACCAAAAGCCAGGGGCTGGTATTTCAGCTTGGCCACCATCTGCGCCATGCCCGCAGATGTCAGGCCCATCATCGTGCGCCCGGCAGTATCAAAGCTCATTGTGCCGCCCCATGGCATGCCCGCCAAGGCGAACGCCTCGGATGCGGCTTTGAATTCCTCAGGTGCAGAGATGGTTTCTACCCAAAGCACATCTGCTCCGCCAGCTTTCAGCCCTTCGGCCTGTTCGTGGAACATTTCTACCGCCAGCTCATGGGTAAGTGGCCCCATCGGCGCCATAATCTCGCCCGTGGGGCCGACAGAGCCTGCGACAACAACCTTGCGTCCGGCGGCATCGGCAATCTCGCGGCCCAGCTCTGCGCCAAGGCGGTTGAGTTCATGCACGCGGTTCTGGGCGTTATGCAGTTTCAGACGGCTGGCTGTGCCGCCAAATGTATTTGTCAAAAACAGGTCAGACCCGGCCTGAACGGCATTGCGATAAAGCGCGCGGATATTGTCTGGCTGTTCGGCATTCCACAATTCCGGCGCATCGCCAGATGCAAGACCCATATTGAACAGGTTTGTTCCGGTCGCGCCATCGGCCAGCAGCCAGCCACGCGTTGCCAGAAGATCGGAGAGTGCATTGCTCATCTTGGGCCTTTCCCGGTCGGAGAGCGCAAAACAAGAGTTGCGCGACGGTTGTGCCAGATTTCACACTCTCGTATCAGACGCAAATTCATATTTCACATAAGGATAATGAGGTGCGCTCACATTGGCGCACCTGATTTTGCCGTTGCGGTGGGGCGGTGGCATGTCTTTTGGATCAGCCCTCGGACAGTTCTGCCTTCGCCTCGGACAGGAATTCGGCCATTTTGGCGCGAATCGTCGCGTCATTTGTCTGTTCACCAAGATCGGCTGTCAGCTTGCGCACGACATCCTCATGCCCTGCTTCCTCAAAATCTGCGCGAATGACTTCCATTGCGTAGCTTTCAGCGGCATCGCCTGTATGCCCCAAAAGCCCGGCAGCCCAGAGGCCGAGTTTTTTGTTGCGCCGGGCCACAGCCTTGAAAATCATTTCCTGATCATGGGCAAACTTGTTTTCAAAGGCGCGTTCACGTTCGTTGAAAGTGCTCATATCTGGCCTCTCTCTTGGGTTGGATTACCCCCACATATGGCCCGTGGCGTGCTGCGCTGCAAGGTGAAAACCCGTAATTGCAACCGCAAACAGCCCGCGCTTGCGATGCTGGCAGGGCTGGGCTATAGGGCAGGCAGCATAACTGCCCCATTTCCAACAGAACCGGAGACCTGCATGGCGCGCCGCACCAAAATCTATGAAGGCAAGGCCAAGATCCTCTATGAAGGAACAGAGCCGGGGACACTGGTGCAGTATTTCAAGGATGATGCGACGGCCTTCAATGCCGAAAAGCGCGATGTGATCGAGGGCAAGGGCGTTCTCAACAACCTGTTGTCAGAATATTTCATGTCCGGGCTGGCGCAGATCGGGGTTCCAACCCATTTCATTCGCCGCATCAACATGCGCGAGCAGCTTATTCGGGCAGTAGAAATTATCCCGCTGGAGGTGGTTGTGCGCAATGTGGCGGCTGGCTCTTTGTCCAAGCGGCTTGGAATTGAAGAGGGTACACCGCTGCCGCGCCCGATTATTGAATTCTACTACAAAGACGATGCGCTGGGTGATCCTCTGGTGACAGAGGATCAGATTCTGGCGTTCAATTGGGCCAGCCATCAGGATCTGGATGATATGGTCGCACTGGCGGTGCGGGTGAATGATTTCATGTCCGGGGTAATGCTGGCGGTGGGAATCAAGCTGGTGGATTTCAAGATCGAAATCGGGCGTCAGTTTGATGGCGAGATGCAACGCCTGATCATTGCCGACGAAATCAGCCCCGATAGCTGCCGCCTGTGGGATATGAAAACAGGCCAGAAGCTGGACAAGGATGTGTTTCGCCGGGATCTGGGCAATCTGACAGATGCCTATTCCGAAGTGGCGCGGCGCCTCGGTGTCATGCCAAAGTCACCTACACCCATTACCAAACCCAAGCTAATGAATTGAGAGGCTGCTGCGCCAATGAAGTATCGTGTATTTGTCACATTGAAACCCGGTGTCCTTGATCCACAGGGCGAGGCGATCCGTCATGCACTTGGTTCTCTTGGCTTTGAAGGCGTAAATTCCGTGCGTCAGGGCAAGATGATCGAGCTTGATCTGGCCGAAGATGATGTTGCCAAGGCCGAAAGCATCGCGCGCGAGATGTGTGAGCGTTTGCTGGCCAATACAGTTATTGAGAAATTCCAGATAGAGGCCGTGTAGAGCATGTCGCGCAAAAGTGGGAATCGATTTTGCGCAAAAAGACATGCGACCACTTAGTCTTGGAGTGGGTCGCGTGAATGCGAAGGAACGCGGCACGCTCTAAGCCCGCAAAACTGAACAGAGAGAAAAACGCAAAAGCGCCTGTCTTTTGGCGGGCGGTCTGTGTTCAGGCCGCATCTTGTGCGCAACAGGCGCAATCTGCACGCGGCTTGATGCGCATGACGCGGGTTTCGGCATAAAGCGCATCATGTATCAGCAAGCGCCCGCGCAAGCCTTCGCCTGCACCGGTGATTTCCTTGATCGCTTCCAGTGCCATCATTGCACCCAGAATGCCGGGCAAAGGGGCAATCACACCTGCCTCGGCGCATGCGGGGGCAAGGCCGGGGGCCGGGCGCGTGGGAAAGATGCATTCAAAACATGCTGCGCCGCTTTTGGGGTGATAGAGGCTTATTTGTCCTTCCCATTGCGTTATCGCCGCAGAAATAAGCGGCACGCCTGCCGCCACTGCCGCACGGTTTACCATATAGCGGGTATCGAAATTATCGGTGCCATCCAGAACCAGATCATACTCGGCAAAAAGCGCCTGCGCGATTTCCGCCTCTAGCCTGCGATGGTAGGGGCGCACAGTGATAAAGGGGTTCAGTGCCTCCATCGCGGCCTGTGCAGAAAACACCTTGGGTGTGCCGATCATCTCATCGCGGTGAATGATCTGGCGTTGCAGGTTTGATCCGTCCACAAGATCATCATCAATCACACCGATTGTTCCCACCCCGGCGGCTGCGAGATACAGAAGTGCTGGCGAGCCAAGCCCACCCGCCCCGATAACCAGCACCTTGGCTGCTTTCAGCTTTTTTTGCCCAGTCCCCCCGATTTCGCGCAAGACGATGTGGCGGGCATAGCGGTTCAGCTCTGCCTCGCGGAATGTGTTGGGGTTTGGGGGCGGTGTAATGGGGGCAGGCGATTTTGCGCGCAGGCGGCGGATCAGGCCCATATACCCAAAGCCAATCACGCCTATGCCGCCCAGCACCAGCCATGGCCGTGCATCGCCGCCAGTGGCGCGGCGCAGCTCTGCGGTTTCGGGCAAGACCAGATGGGCAAGAACAACAGCAGTATAGACAAGGCCAATCATGACCAGCCGCGCTTTGACGGGGGGTTTCAACACCCAGCCCAAGGCCCAGAGCGCCGCCATCAGGAACAGAACAAACCCCATCTATGCCACCCCGGTAGAGCCGTAGCCGCCTGTGCCCCGCGCGCTGTCTTGCAACTGCGTGGCCAATTCAAACCGGGCCTGCGGGGCCGCTGAAATCACGATCTGAGCAATCCGTGCACCATGTTCCACCAGATAGGGTGCCTCTCCCAGATTTATCAAAATCACCCCAATTTCTCCCCGGTAGTCGCTGTCAATCGTGGCGGGCGCATTGGGCAGGGCAATGCCATGGCGCAGCGCAAGGCCAGAGCGCGCGCGGATTTGCATTTCAAACCCCTGCGGGATTTCACATGCCAGCCCAGTGGGCACGATGACACGTGCCATGGGCGCAATCTCTATCCCGGTATCCCGCAAAGTCTGGGGAAGATTGGCGCGGATATCTGCGCCGGCAGCCCCTGCGCTGGCATAGGCGGGCAGGGGAATGGCAGGGTCAGAGCCTGCAAGGCGCAGGAAGCGAATTGTAACGCTCATCTCAGCGCCTCGGCGATGCGCAAGGCAAGCCGCTGTGCGACCTCATGTTTGGGCATGCGCGGCCAATCTTCCACCCCGTCGCGGGTGATCAGATGTACAGCATTTTCCGCACCGCCCATTATTCCCGTGGCAGGAGAGACATCATTGGCCACAATCCAATCGCAGCCTTTGCGGGCAAGCTTGGCCTGAGCATGGGCGATCACCTGCTCTGTTTCTGCGGCAAAACCCACCACCAGCGCAGGGCGCACAGCATGCGCCGCAACAGTTGCCAGTATATCGGGGTTTTGGGCAAAGATAAGTTCTGGCGCGCCGTGTTTGGTTTTCTTCAGCTTCTGGTGAGAGGAATTTTCCACCCGCCAATCTGCCACGGCGGCAGCAAAAATGGCGGCATCTGCGGGCAGGGCTGCTTCCACCGCATCCAGCATTTCGCGCGCGGTTTCCACTTTATGCAGCACCACACCTTCTGGCGCGGGCGCTGTGGCGGGGCCTGTGACAAAGACCACCTCCGCCCCAAGGTCGCGCAGCGCAGCCGCTATGGCGGCACCCTGCGCCCCGGAAGATCGGTTGGCAATATAGCGTACAGGATCTATCGGTTCATGCGTTGGCCCGGACGTAACCAACACGCGCTTTCCGGCCAAAGGCCCGGCGCGCAGCTTTGCCGCGATTGCTGCCAAAATGGCATGCGGCTCTGACATGCGGCCCGGCCCAAATTCGCCGCAGGCCATATCGCCGCTATCGGGGCCAATAACGCCCACACCATCGGCGCGCAGTTGCGCCAGATTGCGCTGGGTGGCGGGATGTTCCCACATGCGTAGATTCATGGCAGGCGCGATCAATATCGGTTTATCGGTGGCAAGGAGCAGGGTTGTTGCCAGATCATCTGCAAGGCCGCCTGCCATTTTCGCCATCATATTCGCTGTTGCAGGGGCCACGACCAGCAAATCAGATTGGCGTGACAGTTGGATATGGCCCATTTCGGCCTCGTCCTTCAGATCGAACAGGTGCTGATAAACCTGTTCGCCTGCCAAAGCTGCAATGGAAAGGGGGGTGACAAATTCGGTTGCGGCCCGTGTCAGAACAGGTGTCACCTGCGCGCCAGCGCGGCGCAACTGACGGATAAGATCAAGGCATTTATACGCCGCAATCCCCCCCCCGATAATCAATGTAACCCGTTTTCCCGCCAGCATGTCCCTACTTTCCGCCACACTCCTCCGCCCCCAAGGCATACGCCTTTGGCGCGCCCAGTGAAAGACCTTGCTTGGCAAAAGAAAACTCTGGGAGCGTCACACCCCCAGAGCATTTTTTGCCGCCAGTCCAAATCGGCACTGCGCGGATCATGTCAGGAAATGGAACACTTCCTTGGATTGCGATTCAAGGCTCTTGCGCATTTTCTGGAATGCTGCGGCCTCGACCTGTCGAATGCGCTCTTTCGACAAGCCCAGTTCCTCGCCCAATGATTCCAGCGTGCGGGGTTCCTCGCGCAGCTTGCGTTCGCGCACGATAAAGCGTTCGCGTTCGCTCAGCCCGTTCATGGCCACCATCAACCAATCGCGCAGTTGGGCCATGTCATGGGCCTGTTCCCCCCTCGCATCGCCTTGCTGGCTGTCATCTTCCAGTGCGTCAATCCATTCGCGCCCGTCATCATCGCTGGATTGCAGCGCATTGAGCGAGAAATCTGATCCCGAAAGGCGGCCCTCCATCATCTCTACATCATGCAAAGGCACGCCCACTTCACGCGACACCAACGCCCGCAACTGGTGCGAATCCAGTTCTTCACCGCGCGCCATCGCTTCGCGCTCGAATTTTGCCTGCACGCGGCGCATATTGAAAAACAGTGTTTTCTGGCTGGACGTCGAGCCTGTGCGCACCATCGACCAGTTGCGCATCACGTAATCCTGAATGCTGGCCCTGATCCACCATACGGCATAGGTGGAAAAACGCACCCCACGTTCGGGGTCGAATTTGTCTGCGGCCTTCATCAGGCCCAGCCCTGCTTCCTGAATGAGGTCATTCATCGGAGCGCCGTAACGGCGGAATTTTCCTGCCATCGAAATCGCCAGCCGCATATAGGCCGTTATCAGCCTGTGAAGCGCCTGTTCGTCGCGGTGGTCGCGCCAAGCACGGGTAAGTTGCAATTCTGTTTCAGCATCCAGCAATTCAGCCTTCATCGCCTGCCGCGACATCTTGCGATCATCGGAAAAATCGAGCGCCATTATTTCCCCCAGATTTGATCATTTGAAGGTATTACGCGCCCAAGTGCAGTTTGGTTCATTTTCAAGCGCCTTTTTCTGTTTTTGTTTTCAGATGCTGCCATGCGGATGGCGTTAACCAATTTGTAAGCCTGTTGCGTTAACCAGTTGTCAGGGTGTTTCTGGGGGTGGCCATGGTCGCACGGGCGTTGACAGTGGCATTTGAGGGGATCGACGCGCGGCTGGTCGAGGTGCAATGCGCCCTGTCGCCGGGCTTGCCAGCATTTCAGATCGTGGGCCTGCCTGACAAGGCTGTGTCAGAGGCGCGCGAACGGGTGCGCGCGGCGCTTTCGGCGCTTTCGGTCGCGTTGCCATCAAAGCGGATTACCATCAACCTCTCGCCCGCCGATCTGCCCAAAGAAGGGTCGCATTTCGATTTGCCAATTGCCATGGCGCTTTTGGCTGCGCTTGAAATTATCCCGCGCGAGGATGTGGCAGAAACCGTGGCGCTGGGAGAATTATCGCTGGATGGGGCCTTGGTGGCAGTGACTGGCGCATTGCCTGCGGCCATGGCAGCAGCCGAAGAAGGATTTACCCTGTTTTGCCCCAAAGACTGCGGGCCAGAGGCCGCGTGGGTGGGCGATGCGCGCGTTTTCGCCCCTGCCAGCCTGGCCGATGTGATCCGCCATTATAGCGGCCACGCCCCGCTTGCGCCTGCCAGCCCCGGCGATGTGACGCGCCCGGCCACGGCGCGCGATCTGTTTGATGTGAAGGGGCAGGAACGTGCCAAGAGGGCGCTTGAAATCGCCGCTGCCGGGCGGCACCATATGCTGATGGTGGGCACGCCGGGGTCTGGGAAATCCATGCTGGCCGCGCGGCTGGCAGGGATATTGCCCGAACTTTCTGCGGCGGAAGCGCTGGAAACCTCGATGATCCATTCCATTGCGGGATTGTTGGAGCAGGGGGGCATCTCGCGCCTGCGCGCCTTTCGTGAGCCTCATCATACAGCCTCTGTCGCGGCGATTGTGGGGGGCGGTAAAGGGGCCAAGCCGGGCGAAATCTCGCTGGCGCATAATGGCGTGTTGTTTCTGGATGAATTGCCCGAATTTCCGCGCATGGTGCTGGAAACCCTGCGCCAGCCGATAGAGACGGGTGAAGTGATTGTGGCCCGCGCGAATGCGCATATTCGGTATCCTTGCCGCTTTTTGCTGGTGGCGGCTGCGAACCCCTGCAAATGCGGGTATCTGTCAGAACCCGCCCGCGCCTGTGCCCGCGCCCCTGCTTGTGGCGATGATTATATGGGCCGCATTTCGGGGCCGTTGCTGGACAGGTTTGATTTGCGGGTGGATGTGCCGCCTGTCGCCTTTGCCGATCTGGATTTGCCGCCTACGGGGGACACATCTGCGCAAGTGGCCCGCCGCGTGGCGCAGGCGCGCAAGATGCAAGAGGTGCGCTTTGCGGGCCATCCGGGCTTGCGCGTAAATGCCGATGCCGAAGGCGCGCTGCTCGAAGACATTGCCACCCCCGATCCAGAGGGGCGCGCATTGCTTACCCGCGCGGCCGAGCGGTTTGGCCTGACAGCGCGCGGCTATCATCGTCTGTTGCGTGTGGCGCGCACCATTGCCGATCTGGAGGGCGTGGCACAGGTGCGCGCGCCCCATATGGCCGAGGCAATCAGCTATCGCCTGATGATGGCGCAGGAAGCGTTGAGTTGATGAACCGGGCCGCATCGGCCAAAGCGCTGCGCGCCTCTGGCAACCAACCATGAAAGAATTGCCAGACATGGGGCAGGTTGCCCCATTCCTGCAAGCTGACCTCTGCACCAGCCGCGCGCACTACATCTGCCATGCGGCGCGAATCGTCCAACAGGATTTCGCTGCGTGCCACCTGAATCAGCACTGGTGGCGCGCCATCAAACTGCCCAAAAAGCGGCGAGATACGCGGATCGCACGGATCGCCGCCTTGCAACACGCGCGCGCGCAGGTCTTCCAACCGCTGGACAGGAAGCAGGAGTTCGCGCGCCGCATTTGCGGTAATCGAAGCGCCGGACAGGGTTAAATCGGTAAAGGGCGAGAAGGCGAAAACGCAGGCCGGGCGCGGCAGGTTATTGGCGCATAAATGCGCCAGCAAGGCCAGCGCCAGCCCACCCCCGGCTGAATCCCCGCCCAAGGCAATTTGCCCCGCTGTAATGCCGCGCGCGGCCAGCGCGTTCCAGACGCAGAGCGCATCCTTGAACGCAGCCGGAAAGGGGTGTTCTGGCGCCAGACGGTAATCGGGCAGGCACGTTTGCAGGCCGCTTTTGCGCGTCAGAAACCGGGCAAGCGCTGCATGGGTGCGCGGATTGCCCATCACATAACCGCCGCCGTGAAAATACAGAATAAAGGGTGCATCCGGGGCAGGGCGGGTTGTCCAAAGCGCAGGCACGCCGCCCAAATCATCGGGCGCAAACGTCAGAGATGGCCGACCGCGCGCGTTCAGAAATGCCCCACGCTCGAACCACAGGCGCGCGCTCAGGGTGTCGCGCTGGCGGCGCAGGGCAGGGCGCACAAACTGGCGCAACACAACCCGCAGAGCCTTGAGCTGCCAGCTCATCCCGCGCGCCGGGCCTCTATCGCCTTCCAGATCAGGGCTGCGCCATTGGTTCCGTCAAAGTGCTCCAACTCCTGCAAGCCAGTGGGCGAAGTGACATTGATCTCGGTCAGGTAATCGCCGATCACATCTATCCCCACGAAAATCTGGCCCTTTTCGCGCAAGAGTGGGCCGATTGCCGCACAGATTTCATGGTCGCGCGCAGTCAGGCCAATTTTCTCTGGCCGCCCGCCGACATGCATGTTCGAGCGTGTCTCACCCTGTGCGGGAACGCGGTTGATCGCCCCGATTGCTTCGCCATCCACCAGAATGATGCGCTTGTCACCTTTGCTGACAGCAGGCAGATATTTCTGAACGATCAGCGGCTCGCGGCTCATGCCAGTGAAAAGTTCATGCAGCGAAGCAAGGTTGCGGTCATTGGGGTCAAGCCGGAACACACCCGCGCCACCATTGCCATAAAGCGGCTTGAGGATCACATCCCCATGTTCGGCCTTGAAAGCACGGATCGCCGCCAGATCGCGCGCAATCATGGTGGGGGGGGTGAGTTCAGGGAATTGCAGCACCAGCAGCTTTTCGGGATAGTTGCGTACCCAAAACGGATCATTCACCACCAGCGTTTTGGGATGGATCATATCAAGCAGATGGGTCGTGGTGATATAGCCCATGTCAAAAGGCGGGTCTTGGCGCAGCCAGACCACATCCATCATGGCCAGATCAACGAGTGTTTCATCCTGAAATGTGACATGCGCGCCTTTCACCCGCTGCAAGGTGATTTCACGCGCCAGTGCCAGAACGCGCCCTTCCCGGAAAACCAGCTTATCGGGCGTGTAAACGAAGTTTTTATGCCCGCGTTCTTGCGCCTCATAGGCGATGCGAAAAGTACTGTCGGCATCGATATTGACGGTTTCAATCGGATCCATCTGGTAGGCGATCTGCAATCCCATGCGTTCCTCATGTCATCTGATATGGTTTCGGGCCGTGGCCCTGTTGCCCTCTAGATGACCCATGCGCGGCAGCGTTGCAATGCCCGCCCTGTCATGCGGCCAAATGGGCATTGTGCCTGTGCTGTCAGTCCTCCCGCGCTGTCTGTGCGCCTGACGTGTCGCTCTGCCTGTATTAAGTGCTGTGCCTGTCCCGTCATCGAGAGGGCCAATGCCCTGCGCGGCCCGTTTACGGCGCCAGCGCGTTTTCCAGAACGCGCACCTCACCATGGGCATTTACCAAGGCCACATCGAACCGCACCTCGGTTAACAGCCCCCTTGGCTGCGCGCCCAAAAATTCGTTGGCCGTATCATAAATACGTGCAATCTGGCCCGCGCCGATCCGGCCCATAGCGGCCTCAAAGCTTTTGCTTTTCTTGACCTCAACAAAGATCACCGCGTCGCCGCGCGCCAGAACAAGATCAATCTCGCCCCGCAAACCGCGAAAGCGGCGCGCCAGAAGGGCATGGCCCGACGCCAGATATCGGCGCAGAACAGAATCTTCCGCCGCCAGCCCTGCATGGTAGTATCGCGCCTGCCTCATTTCTGTGTCCCTTTTGCCAAAGCGGCCTTATACACCTGCCGCCGCGGCAAGCCGAGCGTTTGCGCCACATGCGCGACAGCATCTTTCAGACGCATCTCGCCCAATGCCTGATCCAACGCCGAATCCAGCGCATCTTCCGAGGCCACGGCAGGGGCCGCGCGATCCACTACCAAAACGATCTCACCACGCAAGGCCCGATCCGCAGCCTCACGCGCCTGCACCTCTTGGCGCAAGGCCCCTAAATTCATGCGCAACACTTCCTCATGGCGTTTGGTCAATTCCCGGCAGAGTGCCGCCTCTCTCTCTTCTCCCAATATCTCGCATAATTCCCCTAAGAAGCGGCTAATGCGCTTGGGTGATTAGTAAAAAACCAATGTTGCTTGTATCGTTCCGGCCTCTTGCAAAAATTTGCGCCTTGCACCGGCCTGTGAAGGCGCGAATCCCAGAAATGTAAAACGGTCGCTGGGCAATCCGGCCACTGTCAGCGCGGCCAGCAGCGCCGAGGGGCCGGGGGCGGAATGCAGCGCATAACCCTCTGCGATTGCGGCGCGTGTAAGCTGATAGCCCGGATCGGCCACCAGCGGTGTACCCGCCTCGGAGGCATACAGCACTGATTTGCCTTCCTGAAGATAGCCCATCACTTTGGGCCGCATCTGGCTGCCATTATGGTCATGATAAGCCAGCAAAGGCCGCCCCCCAACTGTCAGGCCATGAATTTCCATCAAGCGGCGCAGGCTGCGGGTATCTTCGGCCACCAACACATCACACCCGGCCAGCAAATCCAGCGCGCGCAGAGTGATATCACGCGCGGCCCCGATGGGGGTTGCGATCAGATGCAGGCCCGGCGCGATGGCTTTGGCACCATGTGGCTGGTTGGACGGGGTGGAACTGTCGGCAGGGGGCATTATGGGTGTCCTTGGCGGTCTTCCGCGATTATGCGGGGCTGTGGGATGAGAGCGTTTACTTCATCTGCGCCCTTATTTACTGTGTCGACTCAGTGGATCAGTGACAAGACAGGAGTAATAAGCACATGGGCAAGCCTTCTCAACCAGAGTATCGTGGCGCGCTGTCACGGCGGGGCCTGTTGCTTTCGGCAGGCGCGTCGGTGCTTGTGGCCGCCTGTGACATGCCTGCGGCAGGCTTGCCCGGCCCGCGTGTTGATCCTGCACGCCCGTTTGTCGTTGCGCTTATGGTGCCCGGCGGCGGCGGCAATGAAGATCGCAACGCATTGGCACGCAATCTGGAAAATGCCGCACGGCTGGCGATAGCGGATTTGCAGGGCGTACAGATCAATTTGCGTGTTTATCAGACTGCGGGCGATCCGCAGCGCGCCGCAGAACTGGCCTCACAGGCTATCAATGAGGGCGCACAGATCATTCTTGGCCCGCTTTTTGCCGATTCTGCGCGCGCTGGTGGCCCGGTGGCCGCGCGCGCCGGCGTGAATGTGCTCAGCTTCTCCAACAATCCCGATGTTGCGGGGGGGAACATCTTTTTGCTGGGGCCAATGTTCGAGAATACGGCCACACGCCTGCTAAGCTATGCTGTCGCGCAAGGTAAAGGCCAGGTAATGGTTTTGTCCGAGCAGACAGAGGCCGGGCAAGTGGCCGAACGCGCGATTCGTGACGCTGCGGCCCGTGCCGGTGCTTCGATCGTTGCTGCGCAAAGCTATGAGTTGTCACAACAGGGTATTGTACAGGCGCTGCCCAGAATCACATCTTCCGCGCGCTCTTCGGGGGCGCAAAGCCTGATGCTGACAGCCGGGCCGAATGACGCCCTTCCGCTACTGGCAGAATTGTTGCCACAGAACGGGCTGTCGCCCAGCATGATCCAATATATGGGGTTGCGGCGGTGGGATATCCCGCCCTCCAGCCTGTCGATTGCAGGGCTACAGGGGGGCTGGTTTGCCTTGCCCGATCCGGCGCTGACCGCGCAGTTTGAATCGCGCTATTCCAATACGTATGGGGCGGCTCCGAATGCAGTTGCAGCCTTGGCCTATGACGGGATGGCCGCTATTGGCGCGCTTGTCCGGCGTGGCGGGCCTACGCCCTTTTCTACGGAATCGCTGACCCAGCCCTCTGGCTTTGCCGGGGTTACTGGCGTGTTCCGCCTGCGCCGCGATGGCAGTAATGAGCGCGGCCTTGCCGTGGCGGAAATCCGTGAGCAGAGTGTCGCTGTGCTTAGCCCCGCGCCGCGCAGTTTTGTGGGGGGCGGGTCCTGAGCGCGCCGCAACACTCTGCAACAGAGGGCTTTGGGCGGGTCGTGCCGCAATTGTCTGCAGCCTCGGCAGAGCTTTTCCCCCCAGAGCGCATTCTGGATGCCGCTGCGATGCATGCGCAGCTGGCAGCCGCCTTGGATGCGGCACCTGCCGACGATGGCAAGGCGCAGCGTGGCGCAGTTGTCGCCGTCCTCAAATCCGCCCTGAAAGAGGCTGATTTCCAGCTGGAATCGCTGTTTGTGCAGCGCCCGAAAGATGCGCGTGCCTTTGTCGCGGCAAAAAGCTGGCTGACAGATGTGATTGTCACAACTGCGCTGGATCTGGTGCAATCCCGGCTTCATCCCAATCCAAACCCCTCAGAGGGGGAACGTATCGCAGTACTTGCGGTGGGGGGGTATGGCCGCGCCGAAATGGCGCCGCATTCGGATATTGATCTTTTATTCCTTGTCCCGTGGAAAGTGACAGGCTGGGTAGAGAAGGTCATTGAATCAACGCTGTATATCCTCTGGGACTTGCGCCTGAAAGTTGGGCATTCCAGCCGCAGCGTGAATGAATGCCTGCGATTGGGCCGCGAAGATGTGACCATTCGCACCGCTCTTCTGGAACATCGGTTTCTGATGGGAAATCAGGCGCTGGCAGAAACCCTGCGCCGCAGGTTGTGGACAGAGTTATTCGCCAAGACACATGCCGATTTCGTAGAAGCCAAACTTGCCGAGCGTGCCGAACGCCATACTAAGATCGGCAACCAACGCTACATGCTGGAACCGAATGTCAAAGAGGGCAAAGGCGGGCTGCGCGATCTGCAAACCCTTTACTGGATCGCGAAATACATCCACGAGGTGGATCAGGCGCAAGAGCTTGTGGGGCTTGGGTTTTTCCGGGCCGAAGAATATGAGACATTTCGTGCGGCAGAAACATTTCTCTGGGCCGTGCGCTGCCATATGCACCATCTCTCAGGCCGGGCTGTAGAGCAACTGACATTTGATTTGCAAGTGGGCGTGGCAGAGCGTCTGGGCTATAGCGATCATGGCGGGCGGCGCGGGGTCGAGCATTTCATGCAAGACTATTTTCGCCATGCCACCCATGTGGGCGATCTGACGCGCATTTTCCTGACAGAGCTGGAAGCGCGGCATGTGAACCGCGAACCCATTTTGCGCCATTTCTTCACTCGGCGCAAACAGATGCGCCACGGCCTTAAAGTTGTTCATATCCGTCTGGATATTGCCGATCCAGCAGATTTTCTGTCTGATCCGCTCAATATCCTGCGCTTGTTCGAGGAAGGGTTGATTACAGGGTTTTTGTTGCATCCCAATGCGATGCGCCTTGTTGCGGCTAATCTACATCTTGTGGATGAAAAACTGCGCCAGAACCCGGAGGCGCAGAAGCTGTTTTTGCGCCTGATGCTGAAACACGCAAATCCCGAACGCGCGCTGCGGCGCATGAATGAATTGGGCGTGCTCGCGGCATTCATTCCGGAATTTGAGCCAATCGTGGCGATGATGCAATTCAACGTCTATCATCACTACACAGTAGATGAGCATACGATTCAATGTATCAGCACCCTTGCCCAGATCGAGCGCAAGGAACTGCGCGAAGAGTTGCCGGTTGTTTCGCGCATTCTGGAAGAAGGGCTTAACCGGCGTGTGCTTTATGTTGCGCTTTTGATGCATGACATCGGCAAGGGGCGGCCAGAGGATCATTCGGTTCTGGGGGCGCAGATCGCGCGGCGCGTTGGCCCCCGTTTGGGGCTGAAGAAAGCTGAATGCGATACTGTGGAATGGCTTGTACGCTATCATCTGCTGATGGCCGATACCGCGCAGAAGCGCGATATCGCAGATCCCCGCACCTTGCGGGATTTTGCTAAGCTGGTCAAAACCCGCGAAAGGCTGGATTTGCTGACAGTCCTGACAGTGTGTGACATTCGCGGCGTTGGGCCGGGTACATGGAATAACTGGAAAGCGCAGCTTTTACGCACGCTCTACCGCGAAACCGCCACAGCTTTGGAACGGGGTTTGGAAGAGGTCAACCGCGAAAAGCGCACGGATGAGGCCAAGCGCGCGCTGCGTGACGCATTGGAGGATTGGCCGCGCGCAGAATTGCGCACTGAACTTGCCCGCCATTATGATCCGTTCTGGCAGGGGCTGCCCACAGATACTCAACTGGTGTTCGCGCGCCTGTTGCAGGGCATTTCCGGCGATGAAATCCGTATTGATCTGCACCCAGACCCCGATCGCGATGCCACGCGTGCCTGTTTCGTGCTGTCCGATCATCCCGGCATTTTCGCGCGCTTTGCGGGCGCTCTGGCGCTGGTGGGCGCAAATATCGTGGATGCGCGCACCTATACCACCAAGGACGGTTATGCGACGGCGGTATTCTGGGTGCAGGATGCCGAGGGCCACCCCTATGAGGAAGAGCGCCTGCCGCGCCTGCGCAAGATGATTGAAAAAACCCTTGCCGGCGAAGTGGTCGCCGCGCAGGCGCTTGCGGATCGTGACAAGGTGAAAAAGCGCGAGCGCGCCTTCCGTCTGCCCACCCATATCAGCTTTGATAATGAAGGCTCGGAAATTTACACGATCATAGAGGTGGATACCCGCGACCGTCCGGGGCTGTTGTTTGATCTGGCGCGCACGCTGGCGGATTCGAATGTCTATATTGCCAGTGCCGTGATTGCGACATATGGCGTGCAAGCGGTGGATACATTCTATGTGAAAGACATGTTCGGGCTAAAATTGCATTCCAAATCCAAGCAAGAGGCGCTGGAGCGCAAGCTGCGCGCGGCAATCGCGGCCGGGGCAGAGCGGGCGGCGCGCTAATGGCCCGTATCCGGCTGGTGGCGGGGTTTCTGACAGTGGGGCTATGGACGCTGCTAAGCCGTGTCTTCGGCTTTGTGCGCGATGTGATGATGGCCGCGTATCTTGGCGCAGGGCCAGTAACAGATGCGTTTTTTGTGGCCTTTTCACTGCCCAACATGTTCCGCCGCTTTTTTGCCGAAGGGGCGTTCAACTTCGCTTTCGTGCCGATATTTGCCAAAAAGCACGAGGCGGGAGAGGATGCAGAAAGCTTTGCGCGCGATGCATTCTGGGGCATGGCTGCGCTGCTTTTGGTGTTTTCCACGCTGGCAGTGATTGCCATGCCGTTTCTGGTCTGGGCCATGGCAGCCGGGTTTGCGCAAGATGAGCGCTTTGATATGGCGGTGGTCTTTGGGCGGGTGGCCTTTCCCTATATTTTCTTCATCTCTCTGACGGCGCTTTTATCGGGGATGCTGAATGCGGTGGGGCGGTTTACCGCTGCGGCTGCGGCACCTGTGCTGTTGAACGTGGTTTTTGTGGCGGCAATGCTGCTGGCGGATCGCGCTGGCTGGCCGATGGGGCTTACGCTGTCTTATGCCGTGCCTGTTGCAGGCGTGGCGCAGCTTGCAATGCTGTGGGTCGCGGTGCGGCGCGCGGGGTTTGCCATGCGCTTTCGTCGCCCAAGGCTTACACCCGAACTCAAGCGCCTTGCCATTATCGCGGCGCCTGCTGTCTTGGCGGGCGGAGTGGTGCAGATCAACCTGATTGTGGGGCGGCAGGTCGCCAGCTTTACCGAGAATGCTGTCTCGTGGTTGTCTTATGCCGACAGGCTGTATCAACTGCCGCTGGGGGTTGTGGGCATTGCGGTGGGGGGGGTGTTGTTGCCCGAACTGTCGCGCCGTCTGCGC
>JAIUNA010000042.1 GCA_022565265.1 Roseinatronobacter sp.
CAGCTCGCTTGTGGCCAGATCAGACATTTTGCGTTGCCCCGGCCTTGTCATAGAAAACCGGATCGTCAATGCGCGCCGTGATCCGCGGCTTGCCCTCGCCTGCAAAGCTGAGCACATCGCCCATGCGCGCGCGCCCGCGCTCCACCAGCCCCAGCGCTATCCCACGCCCCAGAGTGGCGGAATAATAGCTGGACGTCACGCGCCCTTCTGTGATGGCTTGTTTATTGGCATTCAGCCCCGGACAAACCGCCAGCGCGCCATGTGGCAGAACCGATACATCCAGTGTTTCCACGCCCACCAACTGCCAGCGCAGCGGGTCTTGCATGGCGCTGCGTTCCATCCCGCGTTTGCCAAGGAAATCCGCCTTTTTCTTGCTGATCGCCCAATCCAGCCCCAGATCTTGCGGAATGACCGTGCCATCGGTTTCATCCCCGATCATGATAAAGCCTTTCTCGGCGCGCAGGATATGCAGGGCCTCTGTTCCATAGGGCATGATGCCCATATCTGCCCCCTCGGCCATAAGCCTGTCCCAGAAGGCGCGGGCCTGACTGGCGGGCACAGCATTATCAAAGCTCAGCTCGCCCGAAAAGCTGATACGGAACACACGCGCGTCAAACCCGCCAATCTGGCCTTCGCGCCAGCCCATGAAGGGCAGGGCCTGTGCGCTGAAATCCATCCCGCCCAAGCGTTCCAGCAGCACGCGCGCTTTGGGGCCGACAACGGCGATTTGCGCGAATTGCTCTGTCAGGTTCACGACATGCACCTTCCAGTTCCACCATTCGCATTGCAGCCAGTCTTCCATCCAGCCATGCACATGATCAGCCCCGCCAGAGGTGGTGTGGACAAGGAAAGACTGTTCATCCAGCCGCGCGACCACGCCATCATCCATCAGAAAGCCGTTTTCAGTGCACATCAGCCCGTAACGGCAAGCACCGGGTTTCAGGGTGCTCATCATATTGGTATAGAGCATATCCAGAAAACGGCCCGCATCCGGCCCGCGCACAAGCAGTTTCCCAAGGGTCGAGGCATCAAGCAGCGCTACATTCTCGCGCGCATTGCGCACTTCGCGGTTGACCGCGTCATGGCGCTTTTCGCCCGCGCGCAAGTACGTATAGGGCCTGCGCCACTGGCCCACAGGTTCCCAATCCGCGCCATTGGCTGCGTGCCAGTCCTGCAACGGTGTCTTGCGCAAGGGCTGGAAGGTTGCGCCGCGCGCCTCTGCCCCGATCGCACCCAGAGAGATGGGGGTATAGGGCGGGCGGAATGTGGTTGTGCCCGTAGCGGGAATGGGCTGGCCCAAGGCATCTGACAGCACAGCAAGCCCGTTGATATTGCTCAGCTTGCCCTGATCTGTGGCCATGCCCAAGGTTGTATAGCGTTTGGTATGCTCTACCGACTGATAGCCCTCGCGCGCGGCCAATTGCACATCTGCAACTTTTACATCATTTTGGAAATCCAGCCACATTTTCATGCGCAGGTCATATTCGGCCTTGCGCGGCATGATCCAGACAGGCTCCAGCGGGGCCTCAGGTTCCAATTTTTCTTGGGCCGAAGCAGGTGTGAGAGGGGCAGAGGCGGCAGCTTGGCCCGCCCTATGCGCCCCGTCCAAAACCGCGCCCAGATCGCCATTTGCCGCGCCGCAAACTTGCACAAATCCTGCACCATCCACCCCAAGCGGCGGGCGGGCTGGATCGGGGCGGAAGAAATGGCCCGCATCATCCCAAAGCAGCTTGCCGCCGCAATGTGACCACAGATGCACCACAGGCGACCATCCGCCCGACATGGCCACGGCATCGCAACTGAATGTCTCGGTATAGGCCGTGCCTTTGCTGTCAATGCGGCAAACCTCTACCCCGGTGACGCGCTTGCGGCCTTTGACTTTGCGAATGCCCTTACCTGTCAGAACGCGAATGCCCAAGGCGCGCGCGGCCTCTGGCAAGGGGCCTGTGGCATGGGCGCGCGCATCAATCACGGCAGGCACGCCAATGCCCGCCTTGCGCAGTGCAATGGCGCTGCGATAGGCATCGTCATTATTGGGGACAACCACCACTTCGCGCCCCGGTGCGATGGCGTAATTGATCAGATAATCGCGCATGGCAGAGGCCAGCATCACACCGGGCAGATCATTGCCCGCAAAGGATAAAGGCCGCTCGATCGCGCCAGTGGCAGTGATGATCTGGCGCGCGCGCATCCGCCACAAGCGGTGGCGCGGGGCGTCCAGTCCGGGCGCGTGATCTGTCACCCGCTCATAGCCCAGCACATAGCCATGATCATGCACCCCCGCCCCCATGCAACGCAGGCGCAATTGCACATTGGGCAGGGCCGAGAGCTTGGCCAAGGTGGTCTCTATCCAGTCTTGCGCGGGGGCGCCGTCAATTTCCACGCCATCCACAGGCGCGCGCCCGCCCCAATGGGCGGTCTGTTCCCACAGCACCACCCGCGCGCCCGCCTGCGCGGCGCTGAGCGCGGCTTGCAGCCCGGCAATGCCCCCGCCAATGACCAGCACATCGCAAAAGGCGTAAATCTGTTCATAGCGGTTGGGATCACGCGCTTCCGGGGCCGGGGCTTTGCCCAAGCCCGCAGAGCGGCGGATGATCGGCTCATAGACATGTTTCCAGAAGGCGCGGGGTTGCAAAAAGGTTTTGTAATAAAACCCCGCTGTCAGAAATTGCGGCACAAGATTATTGATCGCAAGCAGATCAAAATCGAGGCTGGGCCAATGGTTCTGGCTTTCGGCCACAAGCCCCTCAAACAACTCCGTCGTGGTGGCGCGCTGGTTCGGCTCGAACCTGTCGCCCGTGCCAAGCCCGACAAGTGCATTGGGTTCTTCCGCGCCAGAGGCCACGATCCCGCGCGGGCGGTGATATTTGAACGAGCGGCCCACCAGCATCTGGCCATTGGCAAAGAGGCTTGCGGCGAGCGTATCGCCCTCAAAGCCCGACATCGGCTTGCCATTGAACCGGAATTTTTGTGGGGCTGCGCGATTGATCAGCCGCCCGCCTTGTGCAAGCCGGTAGCTCATTGCAGCCCCTCCCAATCCGGGCGCTTTTGCGCGATTGTGGCAACCAGATCTGCCGGGGGTGTTGTGGTCTGGGCGGTATAGGTTCCGAAAACTTCCAGTGTCACAGTATCACGCGCCGCCAGAAACCACTTGCCGCAGCCATAAGCATGGCGCCAGCGTTCAAAATGCACCCCGCGCGGATTTTTGCGGTTGAACATATAGGCTTCGTAGTCGGAATCGGTTGATCCGGGGCCGAAGCGCTTGAGATGGGCCTCGCCACCGGGTTTGAATTCGGTCTCTTCGGCGGTGATGCCGCAATAGGGGCAGGTTAGAACAAGCATGGCGCAGCCCTTCTTGTGGCAGGCTGCGCCTGCCACTTAATCTGTGGGGATGGTGAAAGCGGGTGGGCGGGGATCGACCAGCGGCCCGGCAAGCCCGCCTGTGTATTGCGCCCAGAGAATCCCCGCCAGCGCGAGTGGCAGGAAGATGCCAAAGGCAAATCCCGCTGCGCGCTGGGGGTTGCGCGAAATGCTGTCGGTAATCTGTGTGACGGTCTTGAAGGGCATTGTGCATTCCTCTGCTGTATCTGGACATCAGATAGGCAGTGTTTTGCGCGTGTCACGCTTTTGCGCAAGCCCTTGCGCGGATTTTTGCATGCGGCTGTTTGTACCGCCTCTGCCAAGCGCGGCGCAGGCGGAACGCGCCGGGGGCTTTGCCCCCGGACCCCCAGGATATTTGGGCCAAGATGAAAGGGGGATGCGGTGCTCAATGGGCCACCCCTGCTGCCACGCTTTCATCGATGAAGCGGCCCTCGCGGAAGCGGGTCATGGAGAATTCCGCCGCCAGTGGCCCCGGCTCTCCTTTGGCGATGAGTTCGGCCATGGCCCAGCCAGAGCCGGGAATGGCCTTGAACCCGCCTGTCCCCCAGCCGCAATTGATGAAGCAGTTGCCCAAGGGCGTTTTGGAGATGATGGGCGAGCGATCGCCTGTCATATCCACGATCCCGCCCCATTGGCGCAGCATCTTGAGCCGCGAGATCATGGGGAAGGTTTCGATGAGGGCGCGCACGGTTTCCTCTATATGGTGCCAGGAGCCGCGCTGGGTGTAATTGTTGAACCCATCCGCGCCGCCACCAATGACCATTTCGCCTTTGTCGGATTGGGACATATAGCCATGCACGGTATTGGCCATGACCACCACATCCATGCAGGGTTTGACAGGTTCTGAGACAAGCGCCTGAAGTGCGACCGATTCCACAGGCAGGCGGAAGCCTGCCATATCGGCCAGCGCGCCGGAATGCCCTGCCACGACAATGCCGAGTTTGCCGCAGGTGATGCGGCCCTTGGTGGTGTTGACGGCACTGACCGCGCCATCTGTACTCTCCACCCCTGTTACCGCGCATTGCTCGATGATATGCATGCCCATGTCCGAGCAGGCGCGCGCATATCCCCAGGCCACCGCATCATGGCGCGCCGTGCCGCCGCGTGGTTGCCACAGCGCCCCCAGGACAGGGTAGCGCGGCCCATCCAGACGGATGATCGGGCAGAGTTTCTTCACCTCTGCTGGCGGGATGAAACGTGTTTCCACCCCTTGCAGGGCATTGGCGCGTTCGGTGCGCAGATAGCCGCGCTTTTCATGTTCGGTCTGGGCCAGCATCATCACGCCTCGCGGTGAGAACATGACATTGTAATTGAGCTGCTGCGACAGGGTTTCATAAAGCGCGCGCGATTTCTCATAAATTGCGGCAGAGGGGTCTTGCAGGTAATTTGAACGGATGATCGTGGTATTGCGCCCGGTATTGCCCCCGCCCAGCCAGCCTTTCTCGATGACGGCGACATTGCGGATGCCAAAACGGTGGCCCAGATAATAGGCAGTCGCCAGCCCATGCCCGCCTGCGCCGACGATGACCACATCATAGTGACTGCGCGGCTCTGGGCTTTTCCAGGCCTGTGTCCAGCCGGAATGCTGGCGAAACGCGTCGCGGGCGATGGCGAAGGCGGAATAGCGTGGCATGGCGGCGCGCTCCTGCGTCGGGATGTGTTCTGCTCTGTCGCTTACTGCAAGGCGCAGCGATTTTCCAGAAACGTCATTATGAGGGCCAAAACCGAAATCGCAGCTGCCTGCGACGCGGCGTCGCGCCTTGCGCCATTGTGACAGGCTGGCATGGTTTTCGTCTTTTGCCACAGGCCAAGACAGGGTAGAGAGCAGGCGATGATCAGGAGGTGACATGAGCGATTACATCCAGCTTGCAGGCTTTGTGGTGATCATGCTGCTTGTCGGCGTGATCCTGGTACGGGCCATGTCGCGGGCCGGGCAGATGGCGGCAGCCGATGGGGCAGAGCGCGCGATGAAAGTTTACCGCGACCAGATGGCGGAAGTAGAGCGTGATCTGGCCCGCGGTGTGCTTGTCGCGGCAGAGGCCGAGCGGCTGCGCCTGGAAATTTCGCGCCGTATTCTGGATCTGGACAAGGATGCAGCCGCGCGCCGGGTGGGGGGGCCTGCGCCTGCCGCGATGCGCAGGCTTGCGGTTGGGGTCATTCTTCTTTCGCTGGTTGGCGGGGCGGTACTCTATCTTGGAATGGGCGCGCCGGATTACCGCGACATGCCGCTTGTCGCGCGCCAAGCCGATGCAGAACAGACCCGCCAGACCCGCCCCGCACAGCAAGAGCTGGAAGCACAGGTGGCCGCAGCCTTTCCCGATCCCGCCCCATTCGCAGGCCGCGAGGAACTGGAGCCAATGGTCGCGCAGCTGCGCTCCGCGCTGGCCGACCGTCCTCTGGATGTGACCGGTCATAGCCTGCTGGCGCAAAATGAGGCACGCCTTGGCAATTTCCGCGCCGCGATAGAGGCGCAGGAGCGCGTGCTGGAGATACGGGGCGCGCGGGCGGCCTCTGAGGATTATGCCTATCTGATTGATCTGATGGTGATCGCCGCAGGTGGTTTTGTCTCGCCAGAGGCCGAGGCCGTTATCGAGCGGGTGTTGCGGCAGGATGCCGAAAACGGGGTCGCCCTGTATTATCTGGGCCGGATGTATACTCAGATCGGGCGGCCCGATATGACGTTCCGCATCTGGCGCAGGCTGCATGATCTCAGCCCCGGAGATGCGCCTTGGATGCCAGAAATCCGCGCTGTGCTGCCCGAACTTGCCCGTATATCCGGAGAGCCGCGTTATCAGCTGCCCCCCCGCCCGGCACCTGCCGGTGCCGCAGGGCCAAGTGCTGCCGATATAGACGCGGCCGCAGACCTGCCCCCGGAAGACCGCGCGCAGATGATCGCGGGCATGGTGGATGGGCTGATGGTGCGTCTGGCCAATGATGGCGGCACGGCAGAGGAATGGGCGCAGCTGATCGGCGCGCTTGTTGTGCTGGAGCGCGTGGATCAGGCACAGGCCATCTTGCAAGAAGCGCGCACAGTCTTTGCCGCGCGGGCCGAGGATCTGGCGCGTATCAACGCTGCGGCCCAGGCCGCGGGCCTAAGCACGCCTGCGCCCTGATGGCGGTGTTTGACACGTTTGAAGATTTCGCAGCCCAATTGCGCCCGATGCAGGCACTGGCGGGGTTGGATCTGGGAGAAAAGACGATCGGTGTGGCCGTTTCGGACAGAATGCGCGCCATTGCCACACCGCTGCTTACTGTGCGGCGCCAGAAATTCGGGCTGGATGCGGCGGCCCTGCTGGCCATTGTGGACGAGCGTGAGATAGGCGGGCTGATCCTTGGCCTGCCACGCAATATGGATGGCTCGGAAGGGCCGCGCTGCCAGTCGACCCGCGCTTTCGCGCGCAATCTTGGTGCCAAAACCGATCTGCCCATCGGCTTTTGGGATGAACGCCTCTCAACAGTCGCTGCAGAGCGCGCGCTTCTGGAGGCCGATACCTCGCGGCGCAAGCGTGCGCTTGTGATAGATCATGTGGCGGCAGGCGTGATCTTGCAAGGCGCATTGGATCGTCTGGCCCGGTTGGGGCGCGATATTTCATGAGTGCCAAAGCGTGCAGGGCTGGTTTCTGTCAGTTACCCGCTTATCTGACATCCACAGGCAGAGAGCAGGCTCAATGACAGACCACATCTGGAAACGTGACGAAATCGAAAGCCCCTGTGTGAAAATCTGCGTCATCCACCCAGAGGCGCGGCTTTGCACGGGGTGTCTGCGCAGCATTGAAGAGATCACCCAGTGGTCGCGCATGGGGTCCGATACTCGCCGTGCGATCATGGCAGAATTGCCTGCGCGTGCCTCGCGCATCGCGCAACGCCGGGGCGGACGCGCCGCACGCCTGCGCCAGACGCCGCATGTGTAGCGCGCAACCGCTCTTTTCATCTTGGCCCAAATATCCACGGGGATTTTCAAGGGGGGCGTGCCCCCCTTGAAGCGGGGGTGCGGGGGCGGCAGCCCCCGTGGCCTTCCCTCAGTCACGCACCCCGCCCATGCGGCAAATCTGCGCCCATTCCACAGCACTCACAGGTTGCACCGAAAGCCGTGGTTGCCGGATCAGCGCCATATCGGCCAAATCCGGCTCTGCTTTGCAGGCGCTGAGTGGTACAGGGCGCGGCAGGGCCATCAGTGCGCGCACATCCACACAGTCCCAGCGCAGGTCTTGCGCGCCGCGCTCCGGGTGGGCCTCGGCGCAGATTTCGCAAATCCCCACCACGGCTTTCTCGCTCTGGCTGTGGTAGAAGAAAGCGCGATCACCAAGGCGCATCTCGCGCATATGGTTGCGCGCTTGATAATTGCGCACCCCGTCCCACTCTTCGCCCGCCGCGCCTTTGGCCACAAGATCGGCCCAGCCGAAGGCATCAGGCTCGGATTTCAGCAGCCAGTAGCGCATCAGCCGATAACCTTTTTCCATTCCTGCACATGGGTTGCGGCAAAAAGGCCCGCTTGTGCATAGGGATCAGCTGCGCCCCAGTCTTGGGCCGCTTGCAGATCGGGCAGATCCAGCACCAGCAGCGATCCGGCCATTTGCCCTTCATCATCCAGCAGCGGGCCAGCCTGCAGCACACAGCCTGTCTGCGCGATATAGTCCAGATGGGCCGCGCGTGTGGCTTGGCGCAACGCCAATGCGCCGGGTTTGTCGGTGCAATGCATCATGAAAAGTGGCATGGTCTGTGGTTCCTTTCATTCATCTGTCAGGGGGCGCGTCAGCAGGGCTGAGAGCGTTTCAGTCAGGGTCATTGCCCCATCCGTCAGGGCGGCAACCATGCGGGTAATCGGCATGTCCAGCCCGCGCGCCTGTGCCAGCCGCGCCACGGCGCGGGCGGTGGCCACACCTTCCACAGTGGTGGCGCGGTCAAATTCCTGCCCTTGGCCCAAGGCCAGCCCATAACGGAAATTGCGCGATTTTTCCGATCCGCATGTCAGGATCAGATCGCCAAGGCCAGACAGTCCGGCCAGTGTGGCAGGCTGTGCCCCAAGGCTTAGCGCCAGACGCTGCATTTCGGCATAGCCGCGCGCCATGAGCGCGGCGCGCGCCGATTCGCCAAGCCCCGCGCCGATGGTCACACCTGCGGCAATGGCGATCACGTTTTTCAGCGCCCCTCCCAGTTCCGCCCCGATCACATCGGAATTGCGGTAGAGCCGGAGATTGGGGGTCGAGAGCCGGTCTTGCAGCGCAAGTCCCAAAGCCTTGTCAGAACAGGCCAGTGTCAGCGCTGTGGGCAGGCCGCGGGCGATATCTTCGGCAAAGCTGGGGCCTGTCAGCAGCGCAACTCCTGTTTGCGGCAGGATAGTGCGGATCACCCCCACTGGCCCGATCATCAACTCCAGATCAATCCCTTTGGCGCAAGCCACAAGGCTGCGCTCTGCCAGATGGGCGCGGTTGGCCTCTACAAAGCTGCGGGTTTGCTGCATGGGAATGGCCAGAAGCACGATTTCCGCCTGTACCTGTGCCATATCCGAGATGACACTGACGGATTGCGGCAGCCGCACGCCCGGCAATTTCGCGGTATTCTCTCTGCTGCGCTGCATATGGGTGGCCTGCGCGGGGTCGCGGCACCAAAGCTGTGCTGCATCCAGCGTACAGGCGAGCGCCGTTCCGAAAGCCCCTGCGCCCAGAATTGCCACCCTCATGCCTTGGCCCCTTTCTTGCCCGAACCCAGAAGCGGCGCGGCATTGTGATCCAGCGGCCATCGTGGCCTTGCGACAAATTCCTGCATCACGGGCGCGCCACTGCGTATATGTTCAATCCCCGCCCAAGCGATCATTGCCGCATTATCGGTGCATAGTGCCAAGGGCGGCGCCTCAAACCGCGCGCCTGCCTCTTGTGCCACCTGTTCCAGCGCGCGGCGCAGCGGGGTATTTGCGGCAACGCCGCCAGCCACGGCAAAGACAGGGCAGGGGGGCTGGCGCTCCAGATACAGGGCCAGCGCCCGGCGGGCCTTTTCGGCCAGCACATCGGCCACCGCTGCCTGAAAACTGGCGCAGAGATCGGCGCGATCAGAGGCGCGCAGCCCGCCGGCCTCTGCAACCAGCGCATCGCGCATGCGCAAGACAGCCGTTTTCAGCCCCGAAAAAGACAGATCACAGCCCGGCCTGTCCAACAATGGGCGCGGCAGGGCAAAGCGCGCGGGATTGCCCGCGCGCGCTGCCGCTTCCACCGCAGGCCCGCCCGGCTGGGGCAGGGCCAGAAGTTTTGCAACCTTGTCAAATGCCTCGCCGGGTGCATCGTCTATTGTGCCGCCAAGGCGGGTAAATTCCTCTGGCCCGTTTACCAGCAAAAACTGGCAATGCCCGCCAGAGACCAGAAGCATCAGATAGGGAAAGGCCGTATCGCCCGTCAGGCGCGGTGTCAGCGCATGGCCTGCCAGATGGTTGATGCCGATCAGCGGCAGGCCCGTGGCCGCCGCGATCCCGCGCGCGGCCATCACCCCAGAGAGCACCCCCCCAATCAGCCCCGGCCCTGCCGTAACGGCGATGGCATCCAGATCTCCCAGCCCGCAGCCTGCCTGTACAAGTGCGGCCTCTATCGCATGGTCAATCTTTTCGGCATGCGCGCGCGCAGCCAGTTCGGGCACAACCCCGCCAAAGCCCGCATGCAAGTCTGTCTGCCCCCAAACAATGCTGGACAGGATTTCAGGCGGGGCCGGGGGGCTGTGGCGGATCACCGCACTTGCGGTATCATCGCAAGAGCTTTCAATGCCCAGAACTGTCAGGGGCAAAGTTGCTGGGTCTGGCAGTGGCAGCTGTGTCATATCCTGCTCTGGTTGCAACTCCGGTCTCTTTCCAGCTACCACTGGCAGGGCGCAGGAACAATCCCGCCTGCGCAGTGATCCCATATACGGCCATCCATCTGAGGGAGCCGCCATGCCTGCCCCGCCGCCCTGCCTGATACTGACCCGCCCGCAACAGGATTCGCAGCGCTTTTCCGTTGCGGCCCGCGCCTATGGCTGGGCGGGGGATATCCTGATCGCGCCTTTGCTTGAAATCACCTTGCTGCCCCCGCCGGAAGCGGAACTGGCGCGCGCGCGCAGCCTTGTCTTTACCTCTCAGCACGGGGTTGCGGCATTGGCGGCGGCCACAACGCGCCGGGATTGGCCTGTCTGGGCGGTGGGGCCGCGCACGGCGCAAGCCGCACAGGCGGCGGGTTTTGCCACAGTTTACGAGGCTGGCGGCGATGCCGAAGCGCTGCTGAAGGATCTGGCGCAGACGCCGCCGCCGGGGCCTGTGCTGCATATGCGCGGCACGCATGCCGCAGCCGATATTGCGCAAGCGTTGCAGGCGCTCGGCCAACAGGCTGAGGCATTGGTTGCCTATGCGCAAGTGGCATGCCCCTTCTCGCCTGCGGCGCTGGCACGGTTGGCGGCGGGCGGTGTGGTGGTGTTGCCAGTTTTCTCGCCACGCTCGGCGCAGTTGCTGGCACAGGCGCTTGCCGGACTTCCGGCAGGGCGCAGACAGCTTTTTCCAATCGCGATCAGTGCGGCTGCTGCCGCCCCACTGGACGAGCTTGGCCTGCAACCTTGCATGATTGCGGCCCGCCCCGACATGCCTTCAATGCGCGCAGCGCTGATTGCGACACAGGCGAAGCTTGAGCCTTGGGCAAAGCCACGGTAAGGTATTTCTCAGGGGTGTGCCGCTGCATTGCAGCATTTTGAACGGGGAGAGCATTTTGGCGCGAAAAACAACCAGCAGAGACGCCTCGGCAGACAAGACACAGCCACAGACGTCTGAGCCAGAGTCCACTGTAGCGCAAAGCGCAAAGAGCACAGCAAGCGACGCCCCAGCGCCCCCAGAGCCGGATATCGTGTCAGAGCCTGTCACTGCTGACGAAAAGCACGAATCTGCGCCCGCCGATTCGGCCCAGACAGCGCCCCCCGCAGAAAGCGCGCCGGTTTCCGATGCCAAGGCCGGAAAAGTGGCAAAAGAGGGCGCGGCGGAAATGCCCCCGAAGGCCCTAGCCGAAACGGCGGCTTCCACGGAGGTGCCTGAACCTGCCACAACGATAGCAGACAACACCGCGCCAGACGCCACATATCCGCAAAGCGCCACAGATGCGCCACCGCCAGTAGGCGAGATTACACCGCCCCAGCAATCCGAACCGGGCCAAACGCCAGCTTCCAGCGCCCCAACCTCTGCTCCAACCTCTGCCCCGGCACAGAAATCTGGCATCTTTCCTCTGATCTTGGGCGGCATTCTTGCCGGGGGCTTGGGCTATGGCGCCCATTTCCTGACAGGTGACAGCACAGGCCCCACACCAGAGCTTGACGCTCTGCGCAGTGAGGTTGCCGCATTGCGCGCGGCCCTTCCCGCCATGGCCCCGATCGAGGCGGAATTGGCTGATCTGCGCGCGCAGATGGAGGCGCTTGCAGTGCCACAACTGGATGCAAGCGATCTGGAGGCACTGGCCGCGCAACTGCGTGCCGAAGTGGTGCAACCTGATGCGCCTGCCGATTTGGAGCCGCTTCAGGCTGCCCTAGCCGCGACGCAAACCCGCATGGATGCGTTGGAAGCCGATCTTGCGGAATTGCGTGATTTGGCTTTGCACCGCGTGGCCGAGGCCGAAGCCGCGATTGATGCCGCTCTTGCAACGGCAGGGATTGATTCGCTGCGCGCGGCACTGGAAACGGGCGCGCCCTATCCCGATGCTGTTGCCCGGTTGCGCGATGCGGGTGTTGCTGTGCCGGATGTTTTCACCGCCTCTGCCACCAGCGGCATTGCCACATTGGAGGCCCTGCAAGACGGATTTGCCGATGCCGCGCGCGCGGCTTTGCGTGTGGCCTTGCAGGATGCGCCTGCCGAAACAACGACGGATCGTCTTGGCAATTTCCTGCGCGCCCAGATTGGCGCGCGCTCGACAACCCCGCGCGAGGGGGATGACGCAGACGCCATCCTGTCGCGCGCGGCTGCAGCGCTAGAGCGCGGTGAACTGGACATGGCCTTGTCCGAGATTGCCGCATTACCAGACCCAGCCCAAGCGGCTATGGGCGATTGGCTGGCACGCGCGCAGGCGCGCAGCGCCGCCATTGCCGCATTGCCAGATCTCGCCACCGCGATCACGCCAGAGTAGAGTAAGGAATCCCCCATGTTCTGGACAATTTTCAAGATCCTTCTCTTCGTGGCGCTGGTTTTGGCTTTGGCTTATGGGGCCGGGCAGTTGATGGATAGCGACCAGACCATCGGTTTGCGCATTCTGGATATGGAATTTGTTCTGGGGCCAATTCAGGCGCTGGTGGCACTGGCCCTGTTCACGGCGGCTGTCTGGCTGGCGCTGAAATTGCTTGGCCTTGCATTGGCGATATTGCGCTTCATGAATGGGGACGAAACCGCCGTGCGGCGCTTTTTCACACGCAATCGCGAAAAGCGGGGGCTGGATGCGCTCCTTTCTGCGCTCATCGCGCAGGCGGAAGGGGATGGCAAAACCGCCATCGCCAAGGCTGAGAAAGCGCATAAGCTTCTCAACCGCCCTGTGATGACCCAGCTTCTTGTTGCACAGGCTGCCGAGATGAAGGGCAATCGCGCCTTGGCCGAAGAAAGTTACAAAACACTTCTTGCCGATAATCGTAGCCGCTTTGTGGCGGTTCAAGGGCTGATGCGCACGAAGCTGGAACAGGGTGACAAGGACAAGGCGCGCGCCTTGGCTGCAAAGGCGCTGGAAATGCAGCCTGCCCATGAAGCGACCCAGACCATGCTTTTGCAATTGCAAACCGAGGCCGAGGATTGGGTCGGGGCGCGCAAAACCCTGCTGATAAAGAAATCTTCCGGCCATCTGCCGCGCGATGTCTGGCGCAGGCGGGACGCGTTGCTGGCCTTGCAGGATGCCGAAGGGTTGGCGGCGAAAGGCGATCTGAGCCGCGCGCGCGAAGCCGCGATCGAAGCTCACCGCTTGGCACCAGATCTGATTCCGGCCGCCGTGGCGGCAGCTCAGGCGCTGGTGGCGCAGGGCAAGGGCAGCTACGCCGCCAAGGTGCTCAAGAAAGCATGGAAAACGCAGCCCCATCCCGAACTTGCCGCCGCTTTTGCCGCAATCGAACCGGGAGAGACGCCAGCGCAGCGGCTTGGGCGTTTCGAGAAACTGTTGCGCCTGCATCCCGATGCTGATGAATCAAAGCTTTTGCGCGCCGAATTGCTGATAGCCGCAGAAGATTTCCCAGCAGCACGCCGCGCATTGGGGGATATGTGTGATCGCAACCCCACCTTGCGCGCGCTGACAATCATGGCCGCGATAGAGCGTGGCGAAGGTGCCGATGATGCCGTTGTACGCGGCTGGCTTGCACGCGCATTGACAGCCAAGCGCGGCCCGCAATGGGTCTGTGCGAAATGCCAGCATGTGCATGCAACCTGGCAGGCAATTTGCGACAATTGCGGCGCGTTCGACACGCTGGAATGGCGTGATGCCCCCGATAGTGCTGGCCCCTCTGCCACTCAGACAGAGCTGTTGCCGCTTATCGTGGGCAGCCTGCCCAACCCCGCCGGAGAAGATGCCGATCTTATCGATGCAGGGGCCGAGCAAACTGAAGTTGCTGAGAAAAAACTTTCTTGAAAGGTCTGGTCGGCGCTGAGAACCAGTGCTAAAGAACCGCTCGGTTGGCCGCTGTAGCTCAGATGGTAGAGCACGTCATTCGTAATGATGGGGTCGGGGGTTCGAGTCCCTTCAGCGGCACCAGACTTTTCTGTCATTTGCATGAAAAGTGAAAACATTTCCGCAACTTCCTTCGGGTTTGGCCAGCCTGTGCGCGGCGTCACATGCAGGGCATGGAAGGGCTGTCGGAAAAGTCTGGAAGGCTCTGCAAAGGCTAATGCACATTGCCAGCGATTATTCACAGCGCTGCGTTTATCTACCCGTGGTTACAGATTTCCGGGTGGCATAACGGCAGATAGGATGGGTCAGGGCAATGTCAGAAAAAGTTGAAAGGCTCTTTCGGTTCGAAATTGCGATAAAACAAAAAGCCAAAAGCTATAGGGCGGGCTTGGCAGGCCATCATCCGGCGCGGCTGTAGTTTTTTGCAAAAGCATTGCCGCTTACAGAGGCTTAATTGCTGGCTTGCTTACAAATCGCTTAATTTCCTGCATGTAAGCACCACCACCTAAAGACCCGCTAAGGCACTGATTTTTTAGGTGGTGGGCGACCCTGGAATCGAACCAGGCGTGGGTCTCCCCGGCGGAGTTACAGTCCGCTGCCGCACCTTGCAGCCCGTCGCCCTCTTGCACGCCCAATTAGCGAAGCGGCTGGCGGGCGTCAAGGGCACAATGCGCGCGTGCCGCAACTTCTTTCGCGCCCCGCATTTCGTCCTTGCGCCGCGCGGCCTGGCTGCGCATGCTAACCTCTGACCTGTGAAAAACAGGGCCATGCAGCATGATGAGAGCGACAAGACCATGAAAAAACCCGATTGGGTGATCGACAAGGAACGTGCCAAGCGCGCCAGCGCTGCCACCACGATTTGGCTGTTTGGCCTGCATGCGGTGGAAGATGCGCTGAAAAACCCTGCGCGCGACAAGCACCGCCTGATCCTGACGCGCAATGCCGCCGATAAACTGGCCGAGGCTGTTGCCGCCTCTGGGCTGGAGCCGGAAATCTGCGATCCACGCAAATTTACCGCACCTCTGGATGCGCAAGCCGTGCATCAGGGCGCGGCCCTGGAAGTGCGCCCACTGGAATGGGGCAGCGTGACAGAGCGCTGTGCGCCCCTTGGTGCGCGCGGGCTGGTGGTGATGCTGGACAGGGTGAGCGATCCGCATAATGTGGGCGCGATCCTGCGCTCTGCCGAAGTGTTTGGTGCGCAGGCCGTGATTGCCACCCAGCGCCATGCCGCCCCTGAAACCGGCGCTTTGGCCAAAACCGCCAGTGGCGCGTTGGAGCGTCAGCCCTATTTGCGTGTGCGCAATCTGGCAGAAGAGATGGAGGCGCTCAAGGAAATGGGCTATGTCGTGCTGGGGCTGGATGGCACGGGCGAGGTTACGCTGGCTGAGGGGCTGGCCCGCTTTCCACCGGGGCCTATTGCGCTGGTGATGGGGGCCGAAGGGCCGGGCCTGCGCGACAAAACACGCGATACCTGTGATCTGATTGTGCGCATACCGGCGGCGGGCGGGTTTGGCTCTCTCAATGTGTCCAACGCGGCGGCAGTGGCGCTTTATGCGGCGCATATGGCACAGGGATAACGGGGGCAGGGAGAGTGCGGGCATATCTGTTTCTTTTGGCCGGGGTGATGGTGCTGGGCGCCTGTGCCTCTGTGTCGCGCGAGGAATGTCTGGCCGGGGATTGGGCCGCTATCGGGCAGCGCGATGGCGCTGCCGGGCGTGTGGGAGATACCCAGTTCAACCGCCATGTGACCGCCTGCGCCAAGGTTGATGTCACCCCGGATCGCAGCGCTTGGGGGGCAGGCTATGCGGCCGGTTTGGGGCAGTATTGCACCGCCGCAACCGGGCTGCGCGAGGGCGAGGCCGGGCGCATCTATCACAATGTCTGCCCGGCAGCGTCTGCGCCAGCCTTTCTGCGTGGGCATGATTTGGGTCTTGCTGCCTATCGCCAACGCCAGCGCATCGCCGAAATCCAGCGCGAAATCAGCACAGTGCTATCAGCAAATAGCGCATTGTCGCGCCAGACAGACGAAGCGGCGCAACGCCAGTGGCAAAGCAATCAGTCAGAGTTGTTGGCGCTGCGGCTGGATATGAGCCTTGCACAAGCCGAGCTTGGGCGCATAGAGCGCGAAATCCGGGCCTTCAGGGTAGCGTTATAGGGCTGCGGCCCCCTTCCAGCACCCGGCGCAAGACCAGCGGGTAGAGCTGGTGTTCCAGTGGCAGAATGCGCGCGGCAAGGCTGTTTGGCGTATCTGCGGGCAAGATGGGCACACGCGCCTGACCCAGAATCGGGCCATCATCCAGTTCTGCTGTCACCTCATGCACTGTGCAACCGGCCTCGGTATCGCCTGCGGCAATGGCGCGGGAATGTGTGTGCAGCCCTTTGTATTTCGGCAAAAGCGAGGGGTGGATATTCAGCATCCGCCCCTCATAGTGGCGCACAAAATCGCCAGTCAGTACCCGCATGAACCCCGCAAGCGCCACCAGATCGGGCTGGGCTTCCGCCAGCACCTTCAGCAAGGCTGCCTCAAAACCCGCGCGGTCGCCCTTGAAGGGCCGATGATCCACCACAGCCGTGGGAATGCCCATGGCCTGTGCCTTCGCCAAGCCCCCCGCCTGCGGATCATTGGACAAAACCAGACAGGGCCGCCCCGGATGATCGCCCGTCATGGACTGCGCCAAAGCCACCATATTAGAGCCAGACCCCGAAATCAGGATCGCGACCCGCTGGCTCATGCAAGCGCCCCAGTATAGCGCATTCCTGCCCCTTCGGACACAGTGCCAAGGGTATGGACTGTCTCGCCCTGAGTGGCCAGCAATGCGCGCAGCGCTTCGGCTTGATCGGGGGCAACAACAAGCACCATGCCAATTCCGGCATTGAAGGTTTTCAGCATCTCGGCCTGATCCAGCCCGCCCTCATCCGCCAGCCAACGAAACACAGGCGGCAAGGCCCAAGAGGCCAGATCAATATCCGCGCCCAGCCCTTCGGGCAGCACACGCGGCAGGTTTTCCGTCAGCCCGCCCCCGGTGATATGGGCCAAAGCATGCACCCCGCCTGCGCGGATCGCAGCGAGGGCCGGTTTTACATATAGCCGTGTAGGCGCCAGCAGCGCCGCGCCAAGGGGTTCAGCTGCAAAAGGCGCCGGCGCAGCCCATGCCAGCCCCGCGCGCTCCACAATCTTGCGCACCAGCGAATAGCCATTGGAATGCACCCCATCCGAGGCCAGCCCCAGCAGGATATCCCCCGCCTGCACACCGGCAGGCAGATCATGGCCGCGTTCCATCGCGCCCACGGCAAAGCCCGCAAGATC
>JAIUNA010000043.1 GCA_022565265.1 Roseinatronobacter sp.
CCCTATCAGCGGCTGGAGGGCTGGTATCAGAACATGCCCGCCGAATTTCGGGCGCTCAAACAGGCCGCGGCAGAAGATTTGTTTCGCCGTTATGGCATTACCTTTGCAGTTTACGGCGAAGGGGGCGATCCCGACAGGCTGATTCCCTTCGATATGTTCCCCCGTGTTTTCGCCGCAGAAGAATGGCGTAAACTGGAGCGCGGGATCAAGCAGCGCGCGCGCGCGCTCAATGCGTTCTTGTCGGATGTCTATGACAGGGGCGAGATGATCCGCGCAGGCCGCATTCCCGCCGAGATGGTCTATCGCAATGAGGCGTATGAAATCGCGGTTGCAGGCTTTCGCCCGCCCTTGGGGATTTTTAGCCATATCGTGGGCATTGATCTGGTGCGCACTGGGCCAGACCAGTTTTATGTGCTGGAAGATAACTGCCGCACCCCGTCGGGTGTGTCCTACATGCTGGAAAACCGCGAAGTGATGATGCGGATGTTTCCGCATCTGTTTCAGGAAAACCGCGTGGCCCCTGTGGATGGCTATGCACGGCTTCTCAAACGCACGCTGGCCTCTGTCGCGCCAGAGAAATGCGACCGCGATCCCAAGGTGGTGCTTCTGACGCCGGGGCATTTCAATTCTGCCTATTACGAGCATTCGTTTCTGGCCGATCTGATGGGGATTGAACTGGTTGAAGGGCAGGATCTGTTTGTCGAGGGTGATTTCTGCTGGATGCGCACCACTGAAGGCCCGCAAAAAGTGGATGTGATTTATCGCCGGATTGATGACGCCTATCTTGATCCGCTGTGTTTCCGGCCCGACTCGGCGCTGGGTGTGCCGGGCTTGATGAATGTCTATCGCTCTGGCGGGGTGTCCATCTGTTCGGCCCCCGGTGCGGGTGTGGCCGATGACAAGGCTATTTATACCTATGTGCCAGAGATGATCCGCTTCTATCTGGGAGAGGCGCCAATTCTGGAAAACGTGCCCACATGGCAATGTGCCAAAGCCGATGATCTGAAATATGTTCAGGAAAATCTGGCCGAACTGGTGGTGAAAGAGGTGCATGGTTCTGGCGGCTATGGCATGCTGGTGGGGCCGAAATCCGACAAGGCCACGATAGAGGCTTTTGCCGCCAAGATTGCGGCCAATCCGTCCAATTACATTGCCCAGCCCACTTTGGCGCTGTCCACCTGTCCGACATTTGTGGAAGAAGGCATCGCGCCGCGCCATGTCGATTTGCGCCCCTATTGCCTTGTTGGCCGTGATATCGAACTTGTGCCCGGCGGGTTGACGCGGGTTGCGCTGACAGAAGGCTCGCTTGTGGTCAATTCCAGTCAGGGTGGCGGGGTAAAAGATACATGGGTCATCGCGGAGGAATGAGATGCTAAGCCGCACTGCCGCCAATCTGTTCTGGATGGCCCGTTATCTGGAACGTTCTGAAACCACGGCCCGCCTGTTGGACTTGGGCTTTCGCAACGCGCTTTTGCCCAATACGGGCGGAGGCTACCGCAATGAATGGAGCGCCATTCTGCAAAGCAAGGGCACATTGGGGCAATTCACCGATAAATATGGCGAGTTGAAACAGCGCAATGTCGAAACATTCCTGTTCTTTGATCAGGAAAACCCCTCATCTGTGGCAAGCTGCATTACGGCGGCGCGCGAGAATGCACGCATTGTGCGCACGGCGCTGACAAGTCAGGTCTGGGATGCGATCAATGTCAGCTTTCAGGAACTCAAGGCCCTGCAACGGCGCGAGCGTTCCTCGCTGGAAGTGCCGGAACTGACGGATTGGACATTGCGCACCGCCTCGCTTATCCGCGGCGCGATTGAATCCACCCAGTTGCGCAATGATGGCTATCGCTTCATGAATCTGGGTTACGCGGTAGAGCGCGCGGATAACACCGCCCGCCTGCTGGATGTGAAATATTACGTCTTGCTGCCTTCTGTCGCCTATGTGGGGTCGGGGCTGGACAATTACCAATGGACTACGCTTTTGCGCGCGCTCTCGGCGCATCGGGCCTATAACTGGGCCTATGGGGGCGAACTCAGCGCCGCGCAGATTGCACATTTCCTGATTCTGAACCCGAAATTCCCGCGCTCGCTGTTATCCTGCTCGCTGGAGGTGAATGAACATCTTGATCACCTGTCGCGCATATATGACCGCTCCAGCCCCGCGCAGGAGGCCGCCCGCAAACTGCTGGCCGAACTGGCCGAAGCGCGGATGGATGATATTTTTGACGAAGGGCTGCACGAATTCCTGAGCCGGATGATTTCCGAGAATGCGGGCCTTGGGCAATCCATCCATGACCAGTATCTGACAGGAGAGGCGCGATGATCCTGAGCGTATTGCACAAGACGCGCTACGAGTTCACCCGCCCTGTTGGCGGCATTATCCAAAGCCTGCGCCTGACCCCTGCAAAATGCGACAGCCAAAGGGTGCTGGACTGGACGGTCGATGTGCCGGGCGCGGTGCTGGGAACAATGTTTCGTGACGGGGCAGGGGATTATATCCAGACAGTTTCGGTGCGTGCGCCGACAGACCATATCGAGGTGACAGTGCGCGGCACGGTGGAAACAACCGATACCGCTGGCATTTTGCGCGGCCACCGCGAACGCGTGCCGCCTCTGGCCTATCTGCGTGATACTGTACGTACCGAACCCAACCGCGCCATCCATGATCTGACAGAGGCCGCGCTGGCTGGCCAAGCTGTCAGCACCGCTTTGGAGCGCGCGCACCGGCTTGCTGGCGCTGTGGCAGAGGCGCTGCCCTATATGCCCGGCGCAACCCATGCCCATACAACCGCCGCAGAGGCGATGACAGCAGGCGCGGGCGTATGTCAGGATCATGCACAGGTTTTGATTGCCTGCGCCCATCTGGCCAAGTTGCCCGCGCGCTATGTCTCTGGCTATCTGAACGCCACCGAGGATGGTGCACCCCATGAGGCCAGCCATGCCTGGGTGGAGATATTCATTGACGGCCTTGGTTGGGTGGGCTTTGACGCCGCAAACAAATGTTGCCCCAATGAGCAGTATATCCGCCTTGGGTCGGGGCTGGATGCGCAAGACGCAGCCCCCATCCGGGGGCTGGTCTTGGGTGGGTCGGAAGAACAGATGGATGTGACGGTCGTGATCGAGGCGCAGCAACAGTGAGCGGGCTTGCACGCGGCGTCCATCAGCGCTACGCATCTGCGGGCCATTCCTGCGGAGATGAGAGAACATGACCTATTGTGTCGGGCTGCTGCTGAAAGCGGGGCTGGTGATGTTGTCGGATACCCGCACCAATGCGGGATTGGACAATATTTCCACCTATCGCAAGATGTTCACCTTCGAGCAGCCCGGCGAGCGTGTGATCGCCATGATGACGGCGGGCAATCTGTCTGTGACGCAAACCACATTGGCGCGGCTTGGCGAGGCGATCAATGATCCCGATGCTACCCATGAAACCTCGATCATGAAGGCCGAAAGCATGCTGGATGTCGCCACCTTGGTGGGCGATATGCTGTCGCGCGTGACAGTGGAAACCAAGACGCGCATGGATCGTATGAACCAGATGGCCAGCGCTTCCATGATCGTGGCAGGCCAGCGCAAGGGCGGGCGCATGCGCCTGTTCCTGATCTATCCCGAAGGCAATTTCATAGAAGCGACCGAGGACACCCCCTATCTGCAAATTGGCGAGCATAAATACGGCAAGCCTATTCTGGATCGGGTGATTACCTCTGACACCCCGATGGAAGAGGCGCGCAAGGCGGTGCTGTTGTCGATGGATTCCACCCTGCGTTCCAATCTCAGTGTGGGGATGCCGCTGGATATGGTGGTGATAGAGCGGGACGCATTGCGCCTGTCCGAACAGCGCCGGATAGAGGCCAATGACGAGGATTTCTCGGCCATGTCTGCCGCTTGGTCGCAAGCCCTGCGCGACGCTTTCGCGCGGATCGGGTAGGGCAAGGGGCGGATAGTGCCCGCCGCTTGCCGGAAATGTTCCGTTTTCAAAGGGTATCGCCCGTCAGGGGCGGCTCTGCGGTGAGACGTTCGCCCTTTCCCCTGCCCATCCCCGCTCCAAAGCCCGGTTAACCCGGGCCGCAGGCCCGCGCCGGGCAGCGCCCGACCGCCCCTTGGGCGGGCGCTTTGCTGACACAAGCGTGGGGATCGAGGTCTCTGGAGATTTCACCATAAAGCGCAGACCATCAGTGTCAGAGCGCCCACCCGCGGCCGGGCGCTGCCCGGTGGGGTGCATGATGCCTTTGCCCAAAGCTGCGCGGCTTTCCTGACTGTCTGCCCCCACCCCCGCAGCGCTGCCCCTGATGGCGTGAGCTTTGCGCAGGCGGCAAACTCCAGTTTTCGCCGCCTGACACAAGATACCCTATGACGGCTGGGCGCGGAGAGGGGACAGTCACTCTCTCCCCGGCCAATCCCCGCACCAAAGCCCGGTTAACACGGGCCGCAGGCCCGCCGGGCAGCGCCCGACCGCCCCTTGGCGGGCGCTTTGCTGCCACCTGTGCGGGGATCGAGGTCACGGGGCGTTATACCATAAAGTGCAGACCACAAATGTCAGAGCGCCCACCCGCTGCCGGGCGCTGCCCTGTGGTGCAACGAACGCGAGATTGGCGTAGCGCGCCAAGCCGTACATCGCTGTGCCGGGGGGCGGCGTCATGCCGGAGGCATGCCTTTTGCATGACGATGCGCGGCGGCCTGCGGCCCAGATTCCGCGCATAGGGTAGCTTGACTGTCCCCTCTCCGCTCAAACCCACACCATCCAACTCGTATCACCCCACAAACACACTGTCAGGGCAATTGACGCTGCGTTGCGCTTTCAGACCATGCCGCAGGCAAATGCAACAAAGGGACGCCCCGCAAGGCCGCATCCGGCACAGCGCCTTATGCTTCTGGCGGCGTGCCCTCAAGCTCTTGCGCCAGAAACCGCTCGAAGGCATCCAGATTGACGGCCTCGAACTGCCCGAAGGCTTGCATCCAGATACTTGCCTCGCGCAGGTTGTCGGGTTCCAGCTTGCACCATTTCACTCGCCCGCGCTTTTCCTGACTTATCAGCCCGGCGGCGGCCAGAATACCCAGATGCTTGGAAATCGCAGCCAGCGACATGGCGAAAGGTTCGGCCACATCTGTTACCGCCATGTCATCTTCCAGCAACATTGCCAGAATGGCCCGCCGCGTGGGATCGGCAAGCGCCATGAAGACCAGATCAAGCGAAGGGCGCGCGGGGCTGTACATCGGACTGTTCTGCGCCCCATGCGCGCAAAGGTCAACTCTTTGGTTGAATATGCTGCACCTGCATGATTGGCGCGCAAAGACGCCAGCGCCCAGTAGACTGCGTGCGCTAAACATAATTATATCAATTGTTTAGATGTTTCAAGAGCGGCCGTTATCTGGCTTGACTCTGAAAGCCCCTCTGCATAGTTTGCGCCCAACTTGCAGCCGGAGGTGGCGGGCTTGGCAGAGCGTGACGAGATGGAGCGGCTAAAAGCCCTCGACGACCGGATCGCCAAGGCCAAAGCCGCGTTGGAGCCGCCGCGCGCTGCGCAAGATCATCATTCCATGGCTCAGGTGGGCTGGCGAATGGTGATCGAACTGGTGTCTGGTTTGGGCATCGGGGCGGCCATGGGATACGGGCTTGACGTGCTGTTCGGCACTTTGCCCATTTTCCTTGTGGTGCTGACATTGCTGGGTTTTGCAGCGGGCGTAAAAACGATGATGCGCTCTGCCCGTGAAATTCAGGACAACAGAGTAGATGCGGCCCGCCAAGGCGCGGGTTTAAAGCAAGGGGACAAGACCAGTGGCCAGTGAAAGCGGCGGTTTATCCATCAAACCGATGGATCAGTTTCAGGTCAAGGCGCTGTTTGGCGGGGATATCAGCTGGTATACACCCACCAATGTCACGCTGTGGATGGCGCTGACAGTGGTGGCGGCCTCGGCGCTCATGATCTATGGCGCACGCGGGCGCGCGCTGGTTCCCAGCCGGGCACAATCGGCGGCAGAAATGACATATGGCTTCATCTATAACATGGTGAAGGATGTTGCGGGCCATGATGCGGTGCGGTTTTTCCCGCATATCTTCACGCTGTTCATGTTCGTGCTGTTTGCCAATCTTCTGGGCCTGATCCCGTTTGCCTTTACCACAACATCGCACATCGCGGTGACAGCGGTTCTCGCCTTCACTGTGTTTTTGTCGGTTACGGCGCTTGGGTTCATCCTGAACGGTACAAAATTTCTGGGCCTGTTCTGGGTTAGCTCTGCGCCTCTGGCGCTGCGCCCTGTGCTGGCGCTGATCGAACTTATCTCTTACTTCGCGCGGCCTATCAGCCACTCCATTCGTCTTGCAGGCGCAATGATGGCAGGCCATGCGGTGGCCAAGGTGTTTGCGGGCTTTGCAAGTGCGCTTGGTGCGGCCTTCTTTGTGCCGGTTCTGGCTGTAACCGCGCTGTATGCGCTGGAGCTGCTGGTGGCTGTCATTCAGGCCTATGTTTTCACAATTCTGACCTGCGTCTACTTGCGTGACGCATTGCATCCCTCGCACTGACGGGCGGCGCTCAGGGTCGAATACCTCAATCTGCCAATTCCAACCTCAAGGAGAAATGACATGGAAGGCGATATCGCAGAAATGGGCAAGTACATCGGTGTTGGTCTGACCGCCATCGGTATGGGCGGCGCTGCCATCGGTGTGGGCAACATTGCTGGCAACTTCCTGTCGGGTGCGCTGCGCAACCCGTCGGCCGCTGCTGGCCAGACTGCCATGCTCTTTATCGGCATCGCATTTGCAGAAGCTCTGGGGATCTTCTCGTTCCTCGTCGCTCTGCTGCTGATGTTCGCTGTCTGAGCACTCCCGAAGTTATCCTTACGCGCGAGAGGGCCGCTAGGCCCTCTCGGTGAACACAGGGCTTAGGGGGACGACATGGCAGAGACTGCCAATTCGGGGATCGGTATGCCCCAACTCGATATATCCACCTTCTCGAACCAGATTTTCTGGTTGGTTGTAACGATGGTGGTGCTGTATTACGTTATGTCGCGCGTGGCCCTGCCGCGGATTGCGGCTGTTCTGGCTGATCGTCGTGGCACGATTACCAGCGATATTGCCGCCGCCGAGGAATACAAGCTGAAGGCGCAGCAGGCAGAAGAGGCCTATAACAAGGCCTTGGCAGATGCCCGCGCGGAAGCAAACCGCATAGTCGAAGCGGCCAAGGCAGAGATGCAGGCCGAACTTGATGTGCAGATTGCCAAGGCCGATGCCGAGATTTCCGCGAAATCTGCCGAATCTGAGCGGCGCATTCGTGAAATCCGCTACAGCGAGATGGAATTGGTGACCGAAGTGTCCAAGGATGTCACAAATGATATTCTGCGGGTTTTCGATGCCAAGGCGGATTCGCGTAGTGTGACGGCGGCTGTGAATGCACGTCTGAAGGGAGGTGCATGATGCTTCGTTTTATGCTTCCGGCAGTTTTGGCCGCTGGCCCTGCTTTTGCTGCGGCAGAGGGTAAACCCTTCTTCTCGCTGTACAATACCGATCTGATCGTATTGATGGCCTTTGTCATTTTCGTTGGAATACTGGTGTATTTCAAGGTTCCCGGCAAAGTGTCTGATTTGTTGGATGGTCGTGCTGTTGGCATTCAATCCGAACTGGATGAGGCCCGCCGCTTGCGCGAGGAAGCTCTGGCGCTGCATGCCTCTTTCGAGCGCAGACAGGCCGAGGTCAAGAATGACGCGGCGCGGAGTGTGGAAAAGGCCAAGGCCGATGCACAGCTTGCCGCCGATCAGGCAAAGGCCGAGATTGAAGCATCTATTACGCGCCGTCTGAAAGCCGCAGGCGATCAACTGGCATCTGCCGAAGCAAGCGCGCTGCGTGATGTGCGCGACCGTGCAATTGCGGTGGCAATCGGCGCTGCGGGTGATGTTTTGATCAAGCAGATGGACGCAGAGCGCAATGATGCTCTGGTTCAGCAAGCCATCGCAGATGTGCAGGCCCGTTTGCACTGATTGATCTGTAACGACATTGAAAAACCCGGCCATCTGGCCGGGTTTTTTATGGTCGCGCTTCTGTCTGGCTGCGGAATTGCGCCGCCAGATACGGCCCTGTTCTGCGCCCGGCATTCTGTGTTGCGTAAATCAGAGCGCTTGCACATGATCAAATCGCAGCCGTGCGATTTCCTCATTCTTCTCGCTGCGTTTCAGGTCGCTCATCAACTGTTCCACATAATCCAGATGTGCGCGTGCCGCAGCGCTTGCGCCCGCCGGGTCGCGCTGCTGCAATGCCGCGTTTATGGCGCGGTGTTGGGCCAGTAATTCATCCCGTGTTCCGCGCTGGCGAAAGATCATCTGGCGATTGTAGAACACGCCCTGATGCAACAGGTTGAACATGGCGCGCATGATATGCAGCATGATGATATTGTGCGAAGCCTCGATGATTGAGAGGTGGAATTCTGCATCCAGCCGCGCCTCTTCGGTTGGATCGCGTTTCAGATGCGCCGCTTCCATTTTATGGTAAATCGTGTCGATCACCTGCAAATCTATATCAGAGCCATAGCGCGCCGCGCGTTCAGCCGACATCCCCTCCAGATCGCGACGAAAGCTGATATAATCAAAAAGCGCTGCATCATGGCTGGCAAATAGCCGCACCAGCGAGTCTGAAAATGCCGAATCCAGCAATTCGGCCACATAGATTCCGGCCCCGGCCTTTGTTGTCAGCAAGCCACGTGCCTGCATTTCGGCAATGGCATCGCGCAGTGACGGGCGCGAAACGCCGAGTTTGTCGGCCAGTTCGCGTTCCGAGGGCAGGCGCTCGCCTGGCCGCAAAACGCCTTGTAGCAACAGAAGCTCGATCTGCTTGACCACGCTTTGGGACAGTTTTTCGGGCTGTATACGCTGGAACGGCATGAGCTTTGGGCCTTGCAAGCAAAAGCGCTTGGGCGAAATGCCCAAAATTTGCGCATGATTTGGTAAAAAGATATGACCACTTTAGCGCTAGCGCAATAAAAAAGGCCAGCCAAACGGCTGGCCTGAGTGTTCTTTTGCCCAAATCAGACAGGTTGATGTGGCCGAATAAAGATTTCAACCCGCCGGTTCTGGCGCCGCCCTTCGGGTGTGGCATTGCTTGCCACAGGCTGGGTCAGCCCGCGCCCGATTGTCTGGATACGGTTTGCCGCCACCCCTTCCGAGCGCAGCACCTGCGCCACAGATCCCGCGCGGCGTTCAGAGAGGTTCTGATTATACGCGGCAGAGCCAGTATTGTCGGTATGGCCAATCACAATCACATCGCTGCGCGGGTAATTTACCAGATTGGTTGCAATCACCCGCAAGTCGCGTTGCAGATCAGGCCGCAACACGGCACTGTCCACCGCGAAAAGCAGGTCTTGCGGCAGGGTCAGCACCAACTCTTGCCCGGTATTGCGTATATCGACATTGGCCCCCAGTTGGCGGCGCAGCTCTGCGGCCTGCCGGTCAAGTTGCTGGCCGATCAGCGCACCCGCAGTGCCGCCAACCACAGCACCGGCAACGGCGCGACGGGCACTGCCATCGCCAGTGGCAACGCCCACAATCCCCCCAACGGCGGCCCCTGTCAGCGCGCCTGTCAATGTGCGGTTTTGCTGGCTGTTGGGGTCTGGTGCGCAGGCGGCAAGAACCAGCGCCGCAGCCCCAAGGCCAAGCATGGGCAAGGACAGTTTCATCTGCATTCCCTTCCAAAAAGCTGCGCACAGTATACAACCCGCCTTATGCAAAGGGCATATCACGTTCCCTTGATCTGGCCCTTGATCTGGCCCTTGATCTGGCCCTTGATCTGGCCCTCGCTTGGGATTGCCTGCTCAAGGCTGGCATCCAACCTTGCGCCTTCCCATGCAAGCATGGCGCGTTTGCGTGTAAGGCCCCAGTGATAGCCCCCAAGCCCACCGGCGTTGCGCAAACACCGATGGCACGGGATGAGAAAGCCAATCGGGTTGCGCCCGACAGCGCTGCCCACTGCGCGCGCCGCGCGGGGTTTGCCCACATGCTGGCCAATGGCGCTGTAGCTGGTCACATGGCCAGATGGCACATGCAGCAACGCCTCCCAGACTTTGATCTGAAAAGGTGTGCCCATCAGATGCAGCCCAACCTCGCCCGATTGTGCCAATGCAGCACGAATATGGCAGGCAACGGGTGCAGGGTTTTCGTGGTAATCCGCCTTGGGCCAGCGCGTGCGCATATCGGCCAGGGTTGCACCCTGTTGGCCCGGTTCGGCAAAGGCCAGCGCGCACAGCCCGCGCGGCGTGGCCATGCCAAGGGCCAGCCCGAAGGCAGTGTCAAACCAGCCATAGCTTATTTCCAGCCCCGCGCCCTGGCGGGCATATTCGCCCGGTGTCATCGCCTCCCAGCGCACAAACAGGTCATGCAACCGCGCCTGCCCCGACAACCCCAATTCCCCCGCCGCCTCCAGCGTCGAGACGCGCGCGGCCAGCAGGTGGCGCGCATGATCCAGTGTCAGATATTGCTGGTAGCGTTTGGGCGAGACCCCGGCCCACTGGCTGAACAGCCGCTGAAAATGCGCCGCACTCATGCCCATGGCCTGCGCAAGCTGATCAAGGCTAAGCTGCGTGCCACCGGGGGCATCTATCAGCGCGATGGCCCGCGCGATTACGCGGTAATGATAGCCGGGGTCGGAGTGGGGCAGATCATCCATGATAAAGCTCCGGGCAAGGTGTCGAGCCAGTTTATGCCATCCCTGCCGCGAAAGGCGACACGAAACCTGCGCAAACCGGGCATTGCAAAAGCTTCACAGGTGAAATACGAGTTCGCAAAATGCTCAAAAAACAGGCAAACTAGATGAAGCTTGGCCTTTTCTTTCTGGTGATCGGCTATCTGCTCAGCCAGTTTTACCGCTCTTTTCTGGCGGTTTTGTCGGGCTTGTTGCAGGCAGATATTGGCGTTACCGCGGATGATCTGGCCTTCTCTTCCGGGCTGTGGTTCATTGTCTTTGCGCTGATGCAACTGCCGATTGGCTGGGCGCTGGACACATACGGGCCACGGCGCACCACGGCGCTTTTGCTGAGCCTTGGCGGCACCGGGGGGGCGGTGGTATTCGCGCTCGCCACATCGGCGCTGCATGTGCATTTGGCCATGGTGCTGCTTGGTGTGGGCTGTGCCCCGGTTCTGATGGCTTCTTATTTCATCCTCGCCCGCAGTGTTCCGCCTGCGATCTTTGCCACGCGGGCGGGCGCTGTTATCGGCTTTGGCTCGCTTGGCAATATTCTGGGGGCGCTGCCCATGGCTTGGGCCGCCGAGGCGATTGGCTGGCGCGCGGCGATTCTTGTGATTGCAGGCGTTACTGCGCTGGTGGCGCTGGTGCTGTGGTGGGTGATCCAAGACCCGCCCAAGGCCAAAGCCCCCGATGGGGCGGCAGGCAGTTTGCTGGATTTGCTGCGCATCCCGGCGCTGTGGTTCATCATTCCGCTTTTGATGGTCAATTACGCCCCGGCGGCCGGGTTGCGGGGGCTTTGGGCCGGGCCATTCTATGCCGATCTCTATACTGCCAGCGCCTCTGGCATTGGGCAGGTCACATTGCTGATGGCCTGCGCGATGATTGCCGGGAATTTTGCCTATGGCCCGCTGGATCGGCTGCTGGGCACGCGCAAGCTGGTTATTCTTGCAGGCAATCTGTGCGGGGTGCTGTGCCTTGGCGCGCTCTGGCTGTTCCCGCTATCGGGGTTCTGGCAAACGGGCCTCCTGCTGGCGGGCGTGGGCTTTTTTGGCGCGTCTTTCCCGATGATGATCGCACATGGCCGCAGTTTCTTTCCGGCGCATCTGACAGGGCGGGGGGTCACGTTGTTGAACCTCTTTTCCATTGGGGGTGTGGGTGTGTTGCAAATGATCAGTGGCCGTGTTCATGCTGCCGCCCCCAGCCTGCCACCCGAAGCGGCCTATCAGGCGATTTTCGGCTTCTTTGCAGTTTTGTTGCTGATTGGCTGTGTGATTTACGCCTTCTCCACCGACAGGACAGATTAGCGCCCCTTCACCTTGGCGCGGATATGCTATACGTGCAGGCCAGTTGTGAAAAGGAGGCCATGATGGGCTATAAGGTCGTCGTCGTAGGCGCTACAGGCAATGTGGGCCGCGAAATGCTGAATATTCTGGACGAACGGGAATTTCCCGTCGATCAGATTGCCGCGCTTGCATCGCGCCGCAGTCTGGGAACGGAGGTCAGTTTCGGTGACAGAACCCTGAAATGCCAGGATTTGGAAACCTTCGATTTCACGGGCTGGGATATTGCCTTTTTCGCTATCGGTTCGGATGCGACAAAGGTTTTCGCGCCCAAAGCGGCGTCTCAGGGCTGTGTGGTGATCGATAACTCGTCGCTCTATCGCTATGATCCCGATGTGCCGCTGGTTGTGCCAGAGGTGAATGCCGCTGCCGTGGAAGGCTATGCAAAGAAGAATATCATCGCCAACCCGAACTGCTCGACCGCGCAAATGGTTGTCGCGCTGAAACCCCTGCATGACCGTGCGCGGATCAAGCGGGTGGTTGTCAGCACATATCAATCCGTGTCCGGCACGGGCAAGGAAGCGATTGACGAATTGTGGAACCAGACAAAGGGCATTTTTGTCCCCGGTCAGGAAGTCGCCCCCAGCGTTTATCCCAAGCAGATCGCCTTTAATGTGATCCCGCATATTGATGTTTTCATGGAAGATGGCACCACCAAGGAAGAATGGAAAATGGTGGCCGAAACCAAGAAAATCCTTGATCCCAAGATCAAGCTGACTGCGACATGTGTACGCGTGCCAGTATTCGTGGGCCATTCCGAAGCGATCAATATCGAGTTTGAGGATTTTCTGGACGAGGACGAGGCCCGCGATATCCTGCGCGAAGCACCGGGGATCATGGTGATCGATAAACGCGAACCGGGTGGTTATATTACCCCGGTGGAATGCGTGGGCGATTATGCAACCTATATCAGCCGTATCCGGCAGGATTCGACTGTGGAAAACGGGCTGAACCTGTGGTGCGTCAGCGACAATCTGCGCAAAGGCGCGGCGCTGAACGCAGTACAGATTGCCGAGGTTCTGGGCGTGCGTTGCCTGAAAAAGGGCTGAGCCGATCAGACGATGCCAGCCTATAGGCGCGGGGGATACCCCGCGCTTTTTTCGTCTGGGCGTCACGCTGTGCCGATCGGGGTGTTTGATTTCCAATCGGAAAACCCAAGGGCGGAACTGAGGGCGCAAATGTCGCAATCGCCTCTGCCAATCCTGTAGGGCCACGGTATAGCAAGGCGTAGAAGACGTATCAGCGTAGGGAGCGCGAGATGGCCTTTAAGACCGATATTGAAATCGCCCGCGAGGCGAAGAAGCAGCCGATTCAGGAAATCGGCGCGAAACTGGGCATACCAGCAGAACATCTGCTGCCCTTCGGCCATGACAAGGCCAAGATTTCGCAAGAATTTGTGGCACAGGCTCGCGCACGCAAGCGCGGAAAGCTGATCCTTGTGACCGCGATCAACCCTACCCCGGCGGGCGAGGGCAAGACAACCACAACGGTGGGCTTGGGCGATGGCCTGAACGCCATCGGCAAGCGCGCTGCGATCTGTATCCGAGAGGCCTCTCTTGGGCCGAATTTTGGCATGAACGGGGGCGCAGCCGGGGGGGGCTATGCGCAGGTCGTGCCGATGGAAGATATGAACCTGCATTTCACGGGTGATTTTCATGCCATCACTTCGGCGCATAACCTGCTATCGGCAATGATCGACAATCACATCTATTGGGGCAATGAGCTGGATATAGACGAGCGCCGGATCACATGGCGGCGCGTGATGGATATGAATGACCGCGCCTTGCGGGATATGGTCATCTCTCTGGGCGGCGTATCCAACGGCTTTGCGCGCCAGACGGGCTTTGATATCACTGTGGCTTCTGAGGTGATGGCGATTCTGTGCCTTGCGGCCGATCTGGACGATCTGCAACGCCGCTTGGGCGATATCGTGATTGCCTATCGGCGCGACAAAACCCCAATCTATTGCCGCGACATCAAGGCCGAAGGCGCGATGACCGTGCTTTTGAAAGATGCGATGCAACCCAATCTGGTGCAAACGCTTGAGAATAACCCGGCTTTTGTACATGGCGGCCCCTTTGCCAATATTGCGCATGGCTGCAATTCTGTGGTGGCCACGCAAACCGCGCTGGGGCTGGCCGATTTTGTGGTTACAGAGGCCGGATTTGGCGCTGATCTGGGCGCGGAGAAGTTTTTCAACATCAAGTGCCGCAAAGCCGGGCTTGCGCCTTCTGTGGCCGTGATCGTGGCCACTGTGCGCGCCATGAAGATGAATGGCGGCGTGGCAAAAGCCGATCTTGGTTCGGAAAATGTAAGCGCTGTGCAAAAAGGCTGCCCAAATCTGGGGCGCCATATCGAGAATGTGAAATCCTTTGGCGTGCCGGTGGTGGTGGCGATCAATCATTTCCATTCGGATACCGAGGCGGAAATTCAGGCCGTGAAAGACTATGTGGCGGGCCTTGGCACTGAAGCGATCTTGTGCCGCCATTGGGCAGAAGGCGGGCAGGGGATTACGGAACTGGCCGCGCGTGTGGCGGAACTTGCAGAGAGTGACCATGCGCAATTTGCCCCACTCTACCCGGATGAGATGCCCCTTTTCGAGAAGATCGAAACCATTGCCCGGCGGATTTACCGCGCCGATGCAGTGTTGGCAGATGCGAAAATTCGCAACCAGTTGAAAGAATGGGAAGCGGCGGGGTATGGTCATCTGCCGATCTGCATGGCCAAGACGCAGTATTCTTTCTCGACCGATCCGAATTTGCGCGGTGCGCCGGTGAACCATTCGGTGCCAGTGCGCGAGGTGCGGCTTTCGGCCGGAGCGGGGTTTATTGTGGCGATCTGCGGTGAAATCATGACGATGCCGGGCTTGCCGCGCAAACCTGCGGCAGAGAGTATCCGTTTTAATGATGCGGGTGTGATCGAGGGGCTGTTCTGACAGTGGGGACGGTGGACGGCGCTCGCGCGGCTGCGCCGCCCATCGCCCCGCCCACCGTCCCATAGGGGCGATTGCAACGCCGCGCCGCAGCGCGTAGGAGGCGATAACCTTACAGGCGCGTGGCACTGAGTGCGAGAAGGAGATAAAGCCAATGGTGGCAACAATTATTGATGGCAAGGCATTCGCCGCTGAGTTGCGCGACAAGATCGCCATGCAGGTGGCGCGGTTGAAGGCAGAGCAGGGCATTACCCCCGGTCTGGCAGTTGTTCTTGTGGGGGAAGACCCGGCAAGCGAAGTTTATGTCCGCTCCAAGGGCAAGCAGACGGTGGAGGTGGGAATGGCCTCTTTCGAATATCGGCTGGCCGCGGAGACATCTGAGGCAGAGTTGCTGGCAGTGGTTGATAGGCTGAATGCTGATCCCGAAATTCATGGGATTCTTGTGCAGTTACCGTTGCCTGCACATCTGGATTCCGATCTCGTGATCAACCGGATTGACCCGGCAAAGGATGTGGATGGCTTTCACATTTCCAATGTTGGCTTGCTTGGCACAGGCCAGAAGGCAATGGTTCCGTGCACCCCTCTGGGCTGTTTGATGATGTTGCGTGCGCATCATGGCAGCCTGTCGGGGCTGCATGCGGTTGTGGTGGGGCGGTCGAATATTGTGGGCAAGCCTATGGCACAGCTTTTGCTGGGCGATAGCTGCACAGTGACAATCGCCCATTCCCGCACGCGCAATCTGGCCGAAATCTGCCGCAGCGCCGATATTCTGGTGGCCGCTGTTGGCAGGCCCGAAATGATAACGGGCGATTGGGTGAAACCCGGTGCCACTGTGATTGATGTGGGGATCAACCGTGTGGCGGATGGCGACAAAACGCGGCTTGTGGGGGATGTGGCCTTTGACAGCGCCGCCGCTGTGGCAGGCGCGATCACGCCTGTGCCCGGTGGTGTTGGCCCGATGACAATTGCTTGCCTTCTGGCCAACACGCTGACAGCCACATGCCGCGCGAATGCGTTGCCAGAGCCGGCAGGGCTGACAGTCTAGAGCGTGTCGCGTTCATTCGCATTCACGCGACCCACTCTCACCTTATGTGGTCGCATGTCTTTTTGCGCAAAACCGGTTCCCACTTTTGCGCGACATGCTCTAAGCGCGCTCCCGCTCTGGCTTGGGGCTGCCCAGCAGCTTCCAAGCCTTTGCGGCGTATTTGTCCAGCTCCAGCACCACAAGCAGAACGACCCCCGCCAAGGCGCATTGTGCCACTTGCCACGGGGCGAGAGCGACTGTGTCAAACAGTGCCTGCATGAAGGGCAGATAGGTGAACCCCGCTTGCAGCACCACCACCAGCGCCACGGCGATCAGCACGGCGGGCGTGCCTTTCGCACCTTGCCAGCTGAGAGACCAGCCATGCCGGTAGCGCACGGAAAAGAGGTAGAACACCTCCCTCGCGACCAGCGTGTTCAAGGCCATTGTCCGCGCCTCATCCAACCCCGCGCCTTGCGCCTGTGACAGGGCAAACTGGCCAAAAATGCCAATGGCAAACAGGATCGAGACCAAAAACACCCGCCACAGGATGAAGCGCGACATGATCGGTGCATTGGCCCGGCGCGGGGGCTGGCGCATAATGGCCTTTTCGGGCTGTTCAAAAGCCAGTGACATGGCCAGCGCCACCGAAGAGACCATATTCACCCACAGTATTTGCAAAGGCGTGATCGGCAGCATCAGCCCGAACAAAACCGCAATGATCAACGAGATCGACTCGCCCCCATTCACGGGCAGAAGAAAGGTGATAACCTTTTTGAGATTGGCATAAACTGTGCGCCCCTGTTTCACGGCCTCTGCGATAGAGGCGAAATTGTCATCGGCCAGCACGAAATCAGAGGCCTCGCGCGCGGCCTCAGAGCCTTTTTGCCCCATGGCAATGCCCGCATCAGCACGTTTGAGCGCAGGCGCATCATTCACCCCGTCGCCTGTCATGGCCACAACCTGCCCGCGCGCCTGAAGCGCTTGCACAAGGCGCAGCTTGTGTTCGGGGCTGGTGCGGGCAAAAACATCGGTGCGCCTTATCGCGGCTTCAAGGGCTGCATCATCCATCTGGTCGATATCGGCGCCTGTCAGCGGTTGGTCAGTTTGTTTCAGCC
>JAIUNA010000044.1 GCA_022565265.1 Roseinatronobacter sp.
AAGCGCCACGATCTGGGCCGTGACATGGCCATACAGCGATGGCCCGGCATCATCTGCAAGCGCGCCGATACGATCCCAATCCTGCGCTGCTGCGCCAGAGGTGCTGGGCAGGCGCGGCAAGGTTGCTTCCGCACGATGTTTCAACGTTACAAAGGGGTTTTCATCCGCCTGGCTTTCAATGAAGGCCTGCAATTCGGCATTGCTCATCTGAAGGAATGTGATGGCTTGCTGCAATTGCTGGTTCACAACAAGAGATTGGCGCTGGCTTGCGAGAATCGATGGGCTGAAATGCATGACTTACCTCCTATGCGCCCCCATTTTTGCAAAATTGTTCCGAAAGGCAAAAAATCTGTTTGACAGGGCTAAAATGACGGAATTCCGACAAATGAAGCAGAAGGGTTTTGTCTAAGCCATTGAAAATGCGTAACCCTCGGCAGGGGGGCTGCCGAGGGTCTGGTTTGAAGTGTCAGAAAACCGTTAGCCGCGCAGCAGACTCATCACGTTCTGCTTGGAGGCATTGGCCTGCGCCAGCATGGCTGTTGCCGCCTGGCTGAGGATCTGGCCACGGGCCAGATTGGTGGATTCGGCGGCAAAATCCGCATCCATCACCTGCGACCGCGCGGCTTCGACCGAGGTGGAGATGTTCGTCAGGTTCGAGATGGTTGAGTCCAGACGGTTGGAGATAGCACCCAGATCAGACCGTGATTGGCTGACTTTCGACAGCGCCATATCGATGATATTGATCGCGCTCGCGGCCCCTTCTGCAGTGGAAAGGTCGATTTCCGACAAGGATTCTAGCGTGCCTGCCGAGTTGGAATTCGCAAAAAAGGCTTCGTCGGCAGTATTGTCATCGGTATGCACCGAGAAAACCTTGGTGGATGACAATGTGACCTGGCCTGTCACGGTTGCATCCTGATCGGTGTTGTCGATCGTGGTTGTCGCGTTAAAGCCGCCTGTGGGGGCCGATCCATCGGCGTTGCGCACCTCGACATCCATGGTCAGGGTGGCGCCAGCGCCATCATTCGAATCGAAGCTTGAGATTGAAATATTCGCGCCTGTGCTGTCAGACAGAATGATCTGGCTGTTATCTTCGCCCATCCGCGCGGTGACGTTGGTCTCGCCCGTTTTGGCATTGATCGCGTCCCGCAGGCTGCGCAGATCTGTTTCACTGGAAATCGCGACCGGGCCAACATCTGTCCCATTGATCTGGAACGACAACTGCCCAGCGCCGGAGAGGTTTGAAATCTGGGCAACTGTTTGCGCTTGTGCGGAAACGCCTGTCTGCGCGGTGCTGGAATTCACTGCCGCGGCAAGATCCTCGGCGGTCATGCCCGCTGTCTGGGTGATCGAGGCAGAGCCTGCAAAGCCGGAAATCACGATTTCTGTGCCTGCGGCGATTTCCGAGGCGGTATCTGCCACCACGTTGACATCGGTGCGCAGCGTAAAAGCGCCGATATCCGTGGCACGGGTGCTTTCTACGCTGACATTGACAGTCTGGTTTGCATCGGCGCCGATCTGGAATTGCTTGCCGGTAAAGCTGCCATCCATCACTTTCATACCGTTGAAGGTGGTGGTTTCGGACACACGGTTGATTTCGGCAACCAGCTGGCGGCTTTCCGCCACGATATTGCCGCGATCGGCCGAGGTGTTTGTATCGTTGGCCGATTGCACGGCCAGTTCACGCAAACGCTGCATCATATTCGATACTTCGACATGTGCAGATTCCGTTGTATCAATCAGGTTTTTGCCATCAGTGGCGTTACGGATTGCCTGATTGAGGCCCATGATCTGGGCTGTCATCTTTTCACCGATGGCCATGCCAGCCGCATCATCTTTGGCAGCATTAATGCGCAGGCCGGTGGAAAGGCGGGTCATTGCGGTGTTCAACTGGTCATTCACGCGCGTCATATTGGCCTGTGCCGCAAGCGCGCCGATATTGGTATTGATGCTGGTCATATGAAAACTCCTTCTGGAAGACCTGCGCCTTGCAGCGCCTGTCATACAGAACGGCAGACGCAGAAAAAGTTTAGCGCCCTTTCGACTGGCATGTGATTTGCAACAGTGTTGCGTCTGGTTAACAGTGCAGAGGGCAAAATGGATCTGGCGACCATCATCGGATATGTCGGCGCTGTCGGCATGGTTATCGGGGCGATGATCGTGGCGGGAGGGGTGGGGCCATTTCTGGATATCCCATCCATCCTGATTGTGTTTGGTGGCACGGGCTTCGCCGCGCTTTCAACCACATCGCTTGCGGTTTTCATGGGCAGTTTCAAGGCAATGAAGCTGATCATAAAGCCATTTCCGCTGAAAACGGAGGAATTGGTGCCGCGCATGGTGGAACTGGCCACACTGGCGCGCAAAGATGGCATGATGGCACTGGAAGGCCAGGAAGTACCCGATAAATTTCTGGAGCGCGGCCTGCAAATGCTGGTGGATGGCGCGGATGAAGGCAAGCTTGTCAAACAACTGAAACAAGATCTGAAGGCGATGAAGGCCCGCCATTTCGCCGCACAGCGCGCGATCAAGGCCTGGGTTGATATCGGCCCGGCCTTTGGCATGATCGGCACATTGATTGGTCTGGTGCTGATGCTGCGCAACATGACAGATGTCAGCTCTATCGGGCCAGCGATGGCGATTGCGCTACTAACGACACTTTATGGCGCCTTTCTGGCCAATGTGCTGTTCGGCCCTGCCCTGACAAAGCTGGAAACGCGCAGTGAGGCGGAAGTGTCCTATCGGTCACTGGTGATTGCGGGGTTGCGCGGCATTGTGCGCGGTGAAAGCCCGCGCAGTGTGGAAGACCAGCTTGCCGCGGCACTTGATCCGGTTGCGCTGGAAAAACTGCGCGCCGCCGCCTGAGCCTGAAAGGTAACGCATGGCCGCCAAGCCCAAATCCTCCAAGCCTGTTGCCATTTTCATCGATGACGATGACGACGAGCCGGATTGCCCGCGCTGCCCGCCTGTGGGTGCCCCGGCATGGATGGCCACATTTGCGGATATGGCAACGTTGCTGATGGCATTTTTCGTGCTCATCATCGCATTCGCGAATTTTGACGAAGTTTCTTTCAAGAAAATGACAGGTGCCTTGCGCGAACATTTCGGCACCAAGATTCTTGATATTTTGCCCCATCCGCAAAGCGCGACAATGGTGCAGATGGAATTTCGGCCTGCAACAAATCCGCCCTCTCCTGCGGAATCGCCTGATCCGCAGCAAAATGCAGGGCCAGAGGCCGAATTGCTGGAGCAACTGACGGAAATTCTGGCCGAGGCGATGGCGCAGGGAGAGATGACCATGTCCAATTCTGACGGGCTGGTATCTTTGCGCCTGCCTGACGGGGCAGGGGTGGGCACATTGGCAGAGGCCTTGTCGCAGGCGGTAGAGGATTTTGCCGCAATTGCGCAGGCCGAAGCGCAGGCCGATGCAGAGCCAGACACGGCGGCAGCCGAGGCCACACAAGATGGCCAGCCGCCACAAATTGAAAGGGCCGATTCCCCCGAAGATCTGGCCGATGATCTCGCCTTGGCCGCCAGACCGGGCCGCGAGGCCCTGACCCGTGCCGCAATAGCGGATGCACGGCGTAGCGTGGCGCTGCGCGAGATCGTGGCGCAGGGGCTGGTTGAGGTGGAGCAGCGCGAGGATAAGGTGATTGTTACTGTCGGCGCGGGGGGCGCATTTCGTTCGGGATCGGCCGATCTGACGGCAGAGGCCATGGAGATCATGGCCCGCATTGCCCAGACAGGGGTTGGCGGGGATGCCGAGATCACTGTGACAGGGCATACCGATTCCATTCCTCTCACTGGGGGGCCGTTTACGGATAACTGGGGGCTTGCGGCTGCGCGGGCGTCTTCGGTGGTGCGCGAATTGGGCAGTAGCGGGCTGGTTGATCCCGCCAGACTGACAGCGGTCAGCCGGGGTGAATCCGTGCCCGTGGCCCCAAATGAGACCGAAGAAGGCCGTGCGGCGAACCGCAGGATCGAGATTGTCTTTGAATATGGCAGAACTGGCGATGGCCCCTAACATCCTGCGCCATTGCGCCGTTATATGCCTTGAAGGAGGCTGCCATGACACCCGATATCCTGAGCAGTTTGAACAAAAGCGGTTCCGGGCTTAACCTGCGCGAATTGTCGCGCACTTTGGCCTCGGCGGAAACAGCCCCTCAAATCACCCGCCTGCAGCGCGGGCAGGATGCCGATAACCTGCGCCTTTCTGGCCTCGCACAGGTGCGTGCCCAACTGGATGCTTTGGGGGGTGCATTGGTGCGCGCAGCCGGTAATCCGGTACTGTCTGTCGAAACGGACACACCCGCTCTTGTCCCGCGCGTGACGGATCGTGCCGCGCTTACCTCTGGCAGTATGCTGATTGATGTGGCCAATCTTGCGCGGCCGCAAGTCTTGGAGTTCGGCGGTTTTACCGATCGGATGCAAAGCCTTGCCGCTGGAGAGATTACACTGGATTTCGGCACATGGGATGGGGATGATTTCACCGCCAATGCCGCGCGCGCCCCGATCTCACTAACGATCGAGGCTGGGACAACATTGCAGGCTCTGGCCGAAACCCTGAACCGTATGCCGGGGGTAACCGCTCAGATTCTGGACAAGGGCGATGGGACATTCTCGCTGGGCCTTTTGTCTGAAACCGGTGCGCAAAACGCGCTGCGCCTGACAGCGCTGGATAGCGGGGGCGGGGGGGGCGCGTCTCTGACTGTGCTGGACACGACAGGCACTAATACCGCACGACAGGTGCAAGCGGCCGATGATGCCCGCATTTGGGTGAACGGGATTTCGCTTTCCCGTGCCAGCAACACTCTGACAGATGTGCTGCCGGGGGTAGAAATTTCGCTTCTGGCAGCCACCAGCGGCACATTGAAAGTTGATCGCAGTGAGGCCGCCGCCCGTACCAATGTGCAAACGCTGGTTGACGGGTTAAACGAAACCCTGAGTCTGCTGCGCAACCTGACACGTTCAGGCGCGAGTGGGGATGGCGCAGGCGAGCTGGCGGGTGACCGCAACCTTCAGGCATTGGAGGCCGGGTTGCGCCGCCTGATCTCGGAACCGTTGCGCGGCTTTTCAGAACGCCCCATTTCGCTTGCCGATCTTGGTATCGCGACAGAGCGAAATGGCAGCTTGCGCTTTGATCCACCCGCATTTGACCGAAGTTTCGCCTCGCGCGCCGGGGATTTTGACGCGCTTTTCGCCAACAAACTGCAGGCTTTGTCAGGGCGTGCCACTGTAGCCGGAACGCCCGCTCAGACATTGGCTGGCGGAGACTATGCATTCCGCGTGGATGCGGCCGGCATTGCAACTCTGGACGGGTTTCGCATGTCTTCTTTCACCATGGCCGATGGGCAGATGCGCCACACGGCGCTTGATGGGCCATTGCGGGGCGTCTCAGTTACCGGCCCTGCGGATTTGAACAGTGATACCATCCAATTTGGGCGCAGCTTTGCGGAATCTCTTGCGATCTTGCTGGACAGGGCAGTATCCAGCACTGGCCTTGTCGGGCGGCGCGAAACCGAGATTGACCGCCAGAATAGCCAGCGGAGCCAGCGGATAGAGATGCTCGAAACACGCGCGGCACTGATTGAGAAGCGCTATCTCTCGCGCTTTGCGGCGATGGAACAAGCTGTATCGCAGATGAATTCTACCTCCAGCTACCTTAGCAATCTGGTTGATATGTGGTCGCGGCCACAGCGATAGTGTTGCCTGTAAAGGGATCAGCGTGTCGCGCATTCCGTATGTCGCGCGCAAGGCCGCTATGGCTAGAGAATGTTGCGCAAAACTGGGAACCGGTTTTGCGCAAAAAGACATGCGACCACTTTAAGGCTAGAGTGGCTCGCGTGAATGCGAATGAACGCGACAGGCTCTAGGTGGACTGGCGCAGATATGTGGCGCGCATGCGCGAATGGGGCGTTGATTTGCGTCAGAGGGCAGGGAAGGGCAATACTGCACTTTGTTGCGCTTGGCCTAAGGGCATAGGTGGCCGTATCTCAGCGTGTTAGCCCATATTTGCGCATCTTCTCGATCAAGGTTGTGCGCCGAAGGCCCAGAGCATCGGCTGTTCGGCTGATGCAATTTTGTTGTGCTTCCAGCGCTGCCGTGATCATCACCACTTCGATATCGCGCAAATACATGCGCAGATCCAAGCGGCCCGCACCTTGGGCGAACAGCTCTGAAAACCGTGCAGGGGCATCTAATGCAGGGTCTTGCGGAAGTGGCGCTTCTGGCCAAATAGCAGCCTCTGCATTGGGCATGGCAAAGCGCAACAGGTTTTCGCTGACCTCGCGCGCGCTCACCTTGCGGCCCGGAAACAGCAGGCAGGCCCGCTGCACCAGCGTGCGCAATTCGCGTACATTGCCCGTCCAGTCATGTGCGGCCATGGCCCGCAGCGCCGAGGCGTCGAACACAGGTTGCGCGTCGGAAACCTGGCCCTGCATTTCGCTATCCAGCAGATGCTCCAGCAACAGCGGCAGATCGCCCAGCCGCTCTGACAAGGCGGGTACACGCAGTGGAAAAACCGATAGCCGAAAATAAAGATCCTCGCGGAAAGTGCCATTGGCAACCATCGCGGCCAGATCGCGATGCGTTGCTGCAACAAGGCGGAAATCCAGTTGCACGGGGCATTTGCTGCCCAGGCGGCGCAGGCTGCGCGTTTCCAGAACCCGCAGCAATTTGGCTTGCAGGGCCAGCGGCAGATCGCCAATTTCGTCCAGAAACAATGTTCCGCCCTCGGCCTGTTCGATCAATCCCTCGCGGGCCTTGTCTGCCCCGGTATAGGCGCCTCGCTCGGTGCCAAAAAACTCTCCCTCCAGCAGATCGGCAGGGATTGCCGCGCAATTGACCGCGACCATCGCGCCCTGGCGCCCCGAAAGGCTGTGCAGCGCCTGTGCCACCAGTTCCTTGCCCGCGCCGCTGGGGCCGCAAACCAGAACAGGCGCAGCCGAAGGCGCAAGCAGGGCAATCATCTGCTTCATGGCTTGCATCGCCGGAGCCTTTCCGGGGATCAGATGCTCGATCCGGCGCAGCAACCATGCGGGATCTGGCTTGGGCATATCGCGCGCTGGCGCAAGGGGATGGGGGATAAAATGCGCAACCATGAAAACATCCTTTACAATACACTGTCAGCTTTGCGAATTTCTGCGCTCACGACAAGGTGACTGACGGATGACTGACTGTGCCATTGGCCAGGGAATCACCAAAGGTCTGAAAAACACAAACTTTCGTCTGGGCACTAAACCTTGGCCGCGAAATGCCGTTCCCATAGTCAGAGAGAAACGCCCCGGACGGAATTTTCATGTCGCATCAGACCACTCTCGCGCTTGTGCCAGTGGCACAAACTTTGCCCGCCCGGCATATCCCGGCCCCGCAGCGCAGGCCAGACCCGCCGCGCGATCCCTATGCCCTTGCCGACAGGGCAACGCGGCTGCATACCAGTGCCGAAGTGGAACGGTATCTGCCCGATATTCTGGGCCGGGCCTTGGCGCGCTGCTGGATTGATCCGGAATTTCGCGCCCGGTTTTGCGCCGATGCCCGTGCCACCCTTGCCGCGCATCGCATAGAGCTTCCGGCTGCGATTGGGGTTGATGTGGTGACGCAGGGGCAGACACGGCCCATGGTCATTGTATCAGAGCGGCTGCCCCGCAGCACCCAATCGCGTCGCTTGCTATATTTGCAACTTGTGATGGTTGCGGGAAAATGAGGGTGTTTTTGGCCGGTGCTGTGCTTCTTGCAGCCCATGCCGCCCATGCCGATCCCTTCGAGGCGGCGCTTGATGATGTCACACAGGGCCGCCATGCTGCGGCGGCTGTGGCGTTTCATGCCTTGGCCGATACTGGCGATGCAACCGCCGCCCACAACCTTGCCGTGCTTTTCGCTTTGGGAAAAGGGGTGCCCCAAAGCCATATCGAGGCCAGTTATTGGGCTTTGACCGCGTTTTTAAAGGGGCTGAATCGGGCCGCGCCACTGTCTGACGCGCTGTTGGCGGAGTTGTCAGAGCGTGAACGCATAGCGCTTGCCGAACGGCTGGAAACCCGTTTCGCGCCGTCGGCGCAAAGCGGGGATGGGCCTTCCATGCTTGCGCTGGCAATTATTTTGGCCTTGTTGCGGCCTGTTCCGGATGTGGTGGCAGCTTATTCTTGGCAAAGTATTGCGGCCGCGATTGATACACCGGGTGCGGCGCGCGCGCGTGAACAGACCCGCAAGATGTTGCCTACAGATGCGCGCCCAGAGGCGGAAGCGCAGGCCAAGGCAGCCTTTCTTGCCTGGTGCGCGGGGCGCGCAGACGATGCGCCAGCACAATGCAGGCTTGTCACAGCCCTTGCGCCCATTGCCCGATAAAGCTGGCACCCGTAATCTGGAATGTCGGCCCCTGTCAGACCAGATCTTGCAAGGCCGCAGTCAGGCTTTGGGATGTGAAGGGTTTTGCAAGGCATTTGTCAAAGCCCGCTGCCAGATAATCGCGCACCTGATCTGGCATGGCGTTTGCCGTCACAGCGATTGCGGGGACTGGTGTCCGCCCCGCTGCGGCCTCTGTTTTGCGGATTTCGCGGATCAGCTCTGTTCCGGCCATGTTGGGCATGTTGATATCCAGCAAAATCAGGTCGAAGGAGGTTCGCGCCCATGCCTGCAAGGCGGTTGCCGCATCGGGGCACAAGGTGACGCGCGCGTTCATGTTGCGCAGCATCAGTTCCAGCAAGCGCCGGTTCGTGGCGCTGTCATCGGTGACAAGGACAGCGCGTCCGCCCAGATCAACCCTGCGGCGCTTTGGCGGTATGGCTTTGGTTTGTGGCAAGGGCAGATGCAGCCGCGCTGTTGTTCCCACGCCGGGTTGCGAGGTGATCGTCAAACTGCCCTGCATTGAATTTGCAATCCATCTTGCAATGCTCAACCCGGTTCCGCTGCCGCCAAAGCGGCGCGCGACCCCGTCATCCAACTGGACGAAAGGTTCAAATGCGCTCTCGATCCGGTCTGGCGGAATGCCAATTCCGGTATCTGTGATCTTGATCAAGACATGATCAGGCGATGTGATATCCAACGCGGCCCGCACTGCGCCCGCTTCGGTGAATTTTACAGAATTTGACAGCAGATGGCGTAGGATCTGACCAAATCGCGCGGCATCACCCAAACGCAAATCGGCATGGGCGCCTTGCACTGTGATCTGCATCTCCAGCCCTTTTTCCTGCCCAAGGCACTGATGTTCTTGTGTGATCTTTTGCCAAAGCGCCAGAATGTCAAAGGCGGTGCTGTGTAATTTGAGCGGGCCTTCTTCCAGCCATGCCATATCAAGAACATCGCCCAGAAGATCGCTCAACTCATGCGCGGCTTTGCTGATAAGGGTCAGATATTCGCATTGCTGGGGGCTGGCGCCACCATGTGCCAGCAGATCGGCCATGCCCAGAATGGCTGTCAGGGGCGTGCGCATCTCATGGCTCATTGTGGCGAGAAAGGTGGATTTCGCGCGGCTGGCGCGCTGGGCCGCATCCCTGGCAGCAGCCAAGGTGCTGACATCGCTGGCATATCCGCGATAGCCCGCAAAACTGCCGCTATCATCGTGAAAGACGGCCATGGAAATCTGCATCATCCGCTGGCGCCCGTCGGGCAGGGCGATTTTGCGCAAATCATGCAATTGCGGCTGGCGCACGGGCAAAAGCATGGTGCCAAGGGTCGCGCCTTTGGTATCGGAGTCCTCCAGCGAAATGTTCAAATCATCCACATGCAGCCCAGAAACGTCATCAGGTTTCAGGCCCAGATCTTCGATCATGCCCTCTGACATATAGGACAGGCGCAAGCTGTTATCGATTTCAAAGAACCAAGCGCGGCTCATATTCGCGATGGCGGCCAAGCGCCCTTCTAGTCGGCTGAGATCGGCGCGCATGAGCACCATATCGCTGATATTCTGATGGCTGATCACGATGAATTGGGCATCGCGCCCAATACCGGGAACGGGTTGCAAGCTTACCTCATCCCAGAATGGCAGGCCGTTTTCTGGTGTTATCTGCACGATAAACCGCCCCGGAACCTTGTCTTGCAGCGCAGTTTCCAACTGTCTGCGGTCTTCGCTGGGTTTTGCGGTCTGGCCCAGAAAGGCATCATGGCATTCCAGCGCCTGATCCTCGCCAAGGCCAAGCAGGGTTTGCAACGCCTTGCTGGCATATAGCAAGGATGGCCGGGGGCCGTTCACATCCACCACGGCGATTGCAGCATCGGAGTTGGAAATCAGTGTTTCCAGCAAATTCCCGCGGTCTTTGGCGGTTTTCTGAGCGCGATGCAGCGCCAGAAGATTGCGCACCCGCAGGCGCAATTCATCCAGATTGACGGGCTTTTCCAGAAAATCTGTGGCCCCGGCACGGATGGCGTTCAGGCGCGTGGCGGTATCATCTTCACCTGTCACAACTATGATGGGCAGGTGCTGTGTGCGGCTGTCGGCGCGCAAGTGTTCAACAGCTTCGGTTCCTGTCATGTCAGGCAGGTGATGATCGAAAATCGCAAGATCGGCATTTTCGAGGCAGGCCGCAATTCCGGCCTGACCCGTGGCAAACCCTGCAACCTCATACGCTTCCAAATGGCGCAGGGTCATGACCAGGATTTCCCGGATCATGGCATGATCTTCGACTATAACAATCCGCATAGGCCCTGCCTGCGATGTCGTACATGCGCCAAATATGGCAGCTAAAACTTTATATAAACTGAATGTCTGTGTGATTCGGTGTGGCTTGGGCCGATAATCCGAAACATGAAACGCGCCAGAGCATGGCCCGGCGCGTTTCCAAATACTTCATGCAGTGAAATTCTGGTCAAGGGTGCCCCAAGCCTGACTTTCTCAATGTGTGCGGAAAGCGGCAAGAGTGCGGATCGTGTCATGTGTGAGGCCAGTTTCCTGACTGATTTGCGAGAGCGGCAAATTTTCTTGCACCAGTTGCAGGGCCTGTTCGATCATCTTTTCGCCTGCAAGCCATTCCAGATCGGACTGGATGGTTTCCATATTCTGGGCGATTTCCTGACTCTCTGCGCTGCGCTCTGCGGCTTGGGCATCCATCATGGCTTTGATATGCAGCAAATGAGCGTTCAAAATCTGCTCCAGCCCTGTCAGGATGGTTTTGCCTGTCGCTTCTGCCTGACGCTGTGCGCTGCGCCAGCTTAGCACAACGCCCAAGCCAAAGCCCAGCATCGCAAGGGCCATGATCGTTGCCAGCACGGGAATGAAAAGTGGAAATGGGCCGGTCATCTTATGCCTTTCATTCAGCGATGAGCGAGACTTGGGAGGAGAGCGCCTCTGCGATCTTGCCAGGGTCGAGCGGGTACCGCCCGGCGGCGATTTCGGAACTCAGATGTGCGACAAGAGCCTCGTTCACCGGGGGGCCTTTGGTCATTTCCGCAGGCAGGGTGCGCGCGGCGGAAGACAGAATGACATCTTCGGCCCCGGCAATGGGGGAAGGCTGGGCAATTCCGCCCCCTGGCGGGGCCTTGCCACTGCGCGACAGGTCAGTTTCGGCAATGCCGCGCAACTGAGAGATATTTGAGGTGATGCTATTGACCATGACAGCCTCCGATTTCACCTGTTAACGGCAGGACGGGGCACAATGTTAGGGCTTGCCTGCAATCGCCCCGGTGCGATGATTTTTGCGACAACGGCGCGCGTGGAGTTCCACGGTTGCACGCGGATAAGATCACCCATCCGCCCATTTTCCAGCGCGCGGGCCGAAATCCCAATTTCGATTCCGCCAGAGACAAGCTGCACCGCAACCTCCGCCCCTTCCAGAATATCGAAATCAGGCTCCAGATGGCGCTCCAGAATGGGCTGATCGGGCAAGAGAGAGACGCGCAATCTGCGCCCTTGCGCCTGTTCGACCCGGCCAAGCGCACCAAGGCGTGGGGCCGCATGAACAAGCCGCAGGTCTTCGGCGCTTATCCGCTCTCCGCGCAAAACTGGCCGGGCAAGCACCAGAAGCGGGGCCGTTCCCACGGCCAGCGCGCCTTGTATCGGCGCTGCGCCACGCCTTTGCGCAGCAGGGGCCGCAGCATCGCCGCGCAGCACGCGCCGCCAGAATCCGGGCGCTTCGCAGCGCAACTCGATCTGCGCCCAAGAGCCATTCACCGGCGCAATATACGGCTCATGCGCACAGGGCGGAAAGGCACGGATCGGGGCGCGAACAGGTATGGGTGCCAGCCCTTCCGCCGCCATTGCTTCGGCCACCAGCGCAACAATCCGGGGGCCTGTCAGCGGTTCGGCCTGCGCAGTCTGGGCCGCACAGGCAAATGCCAGCACGAAACGCCAAGCCCGCATCAGCCCAACCCCGCAGACACATCCATAAAGCGCACGGGGCGGCCTGCGAAACTGGCCAATGGGCGCGTTGGGTCAAGGGGCGCAAGCCGGGCTGTACGATCGGCGAGTTGGGTGATTTCCAGCATCTCGGTGGAATGGTCACGATCTATGGTGAAGGCCAGCGCGCCCCGGCTTAGCCCATGTACCCGCCCGGCTTGCACGCTCAAACCTGTGCCATCATGCGCAATTACCGCGCGCACAGGCTGGCACCCGGCCTCGCGCAGCAGGGCTGTCAGCGCCGGCACGGCGCCATGCCCCAGATCATGGGCCAGCCTGTCGCGGCTATGCTGGGCCAAGGGGGCCGCGCGGCCAAGCGGCGAGGGGCCGGGCAAGCGGATATGTGCAAGATGCTCTTGCACCATCTGCTCCCCGGCTGGGCCGATCAGGCGCAGACCAAGCCGCAGACGCAAAACCCCGCCTTCGGGGGCGATGGCCAGGTGCATATACAGCCCATGCCCGCCCTCCGGCAGGCGCCCGGCCCCGCGTGTCAGTCTGTGCCAATCGGTCGTGTCGCGCGAGGGGGGGGCCCCCGGCCCAGGGGCCGAACGGGGGGCGTGCGCCACTGCGCGGTGCTGGCTGGCATGGCGGATCATCTCGGCCCCGATTTGGCGGGCCAAGGCTTCGGCCCATGCGGGCGCTTGCGGCGATACGCGAATTTCGGGGGGGTAAACCGTAAGCCAGATCGCGCGGCGGTCGGGGCATTGCTCTGGCGCAGCTGCACCCACTTGCGCGCGTATCCGCACCTGCCACAAATTGCCCGATTGCTGTTGTGAGAGCATCTGAAAGCCCAGAACCCGGCCAACGGGCCGCACGATCAGCAAATCAGATGTCATGCGTGACAGCGAGAGAACAGAATGCCCCTGCACCATCGCACCCCCGGCGAATGCGGCCGATAGCAGCGCATCGGCCAGTGCACGGCGGCGCGCCGCGTCAAGATCGGCAGTAGAATGGATAAGTGCCGCGCCTGTCACCTCGATCCAGTGTGCGCTGGCACGTGCCGGGCTGGGGGCAAGCGCCAGCGCAATGCCGCCCAGTGCAAAGCCACGCCGCGTCAGGCCCGTCATGGCCTTTGCCCCAGGGCGCGCAGCACATAGGCCACGGTATCTGTGTCCAGTTCCATTGTGACAACATAGCCATCTTCGCCGCGCGGCTCTATTGTGGCGGTGCGCGCGCCGCGGAGTGTGCCGTTTACCTGCGCGGCTATCCTGTCATCGCGCAACACTGCATCGCGCAACAGGCTGTCAGAGGTCAGGCGCAGCCCATGCACCTGCTCTGTCAGATCGCGCAGCGCTTCCAGCCGGGCGGCACGCATGGCCAAAAGCCTGCGTTGGTTCAGTGTCTGGCCCGGCTGTGCGGCCACTTGCGCAAACCCGCGTCCGATCAGGGGGGCAGGGCGCATTGCATGGGCTGTCACCTCTACTGTGGGTTCCCGTCCGTCCAGCATATCCTTGAGTTGTGCAAGCGGGGTTGTTTCGGGTGTGGCATCCGGGGGCAGGGCATCCATTGCGCCGCGCGGGCCTGAAGCGCAGCCCGCGAGGGCAAGCGCAAGCGGCACAAAAAATGCGGCCTGCCGGAGCAATAGGCGCGGGGGCGCAAGAGGAATGGATGGGAAAGGGCGCATGAGACTGACCTCGGCAATGTGACCACGGGTTGCCCCAGCCCGTGCAAGTGGCGTGCCAGTGCGGATTTGCGCCAAAGCCGGATTGCAACATTCCACCAAGGGCGGCGCTGGCACAGGATTTGCAGGGCCATGGCAATGAATTTTGCCAAATGGGTGCTTGCATGACCGATTTTGCCGCACAGCCTTTGCCTGCCTTGCGCGCAGCCTTTCCGGGGTGTGATGCATGATCGCTGCGGGCCAGGGGCCTCGGATGGGGCTGACAATCGGGGCGGTGGCGCTGCCTGCGGGAATTTTGATCATCATGGCGATGATGATCATTCCTTTGCCGGCCGCATTGCTGGATGTGTTTTTCGTATCCAATATCCTGTTGTCGTTGCTGGTTCTGATGGTGGCGATCCATGCGCAAAGGCCGCTGGATTTCTCCAGCTTTCCGTCAATCCTGCTGATTGCCACGACCTTGCGGCTGGCGCTGAATGTGGCCTCTACCCGCGTTGTGCTGGCCGAGGGGCATACCGGTGCGGGCGCTGCGGGCGATGTGATCGAGGCATTTGCCGATTTCGTCATTGGCGGCAATTTCTTTGTGGGGATTCTGGTTTTCGCCATTCTGGTCATCATCAATATGGTGGTGATCGCCAAAGGGGCAGGGCGGGTATCGGAGGTTTCGGCGCGCTTTACGCTGGATGCTATGCCGGGCAAGCAAATGGCCATTGATGCCGATCTGAATGCCGGGCTGCTTACTTCGGAAGAGGCAAAGGCGCGCCGCGCCGAAGTGGGGGCCGAAGCTGATTTCTACGGCGCCATGGATGGGGCCTCGAAATTCGTCAAGGGCGATGCGATTGCGGGCTTGATCATTTTGGCCATCAACCTGCTGGGCGGCATTGTGGTGGGCAGGGTGCAGCACGGGCTAAGCTTTGCAGTGGCGGGCGATACCTATGTGCGTCTGTCGGTGGGTGATGGGCTGGTGGCACAGGTTCCGGGGCTGCTGCTGTCGCTGGCCGCAGCGATCATCGTGACACGCAGTTCCAGTGCCACAACCATGAGCGGCCAGATTGGCAAACAGATGAACCTTGCCCAAGCCTGGGGGCCTGCGGCCTTTGTGCTGCTGATGATCGGGCTGGTTCCGGGCATGCCGAACATGATCTTTCTGGTCAGCGCCGGTCTGGCAGGCGCGGCGGCCTTTCTGGCACATAGGGAGGTGCGCGCCGAGGAAAACCGCGCGGCCCCCGATACAGCCAGCGCGCCGGGGGCAAAACCCTTGCCCGGCACGACCGAGGCACCAGAGGCCCAGCCCATCACTCCAGAGGATGTGACCGATATCGCCCCCATCTCTTTGCAGATCGGCTATGGCCTGATTGCGCTTGCCAGCCCGGAAAGCGGTGGCGCGCTGGTCTCTCGCATTACCGCTATGCGGCGGGAATTGTCGCGCTCGCTTGGCGTGGTGGTGCCGGGTATCCGAATTCGCGATGATCTGACATTGGCACCCAATGCCTACCGGCTGCGCATTGGTCAGACAATCGTGGCCGAAGACAGCGCCTATGCTGAACGCCAATTGGCCATTCCCGGCCATAATACCCGGCGCAAATTGCCGGGGTAAGAGGTGTAACTCCCGTCTTTCGGGTTGGATGCGTTCTGGATTGATCCCCATCAGCGCGCAGAGGCCGAAGCCGATGATTATACGATCGTCGATCCAGAGGCCGTGATTGCCACCCATATCGGGCAGGTCTTGCAGCGCCATGCGGGTGATCTGGTGGGGCCGGATGATGTGCAGGCCTTGCTTGATGCGCTGGCCAAGGCCGCGCCAACCTTGGTGCAAACTGTTGTCCCCAAACTTGTGCCGCTGCATGTGCTGACGGCGGTGATCCGCCAGCTTCTGGCCGATAAATTGCCCGTCTCGGATATGCGGCGTATTCTGGAAGGGCTTGCGCAATTTGCGGGCACGTCCATGAGCATCGCGGCACAGGCCGAGGCCCTGCGCCCTGCGCTGGTTCCCTTGCTGTTGCAGCAGATTGCGCCGCTGGCATCCAACCTGCCGGTTGTCACCCTCTCGCCCGCGCTGGAGCAGTTGTTGCTGCGCACCCGGCGCGAGGGGGAAGAGGGGCTGATGCTTGACCCCGGTTTCGCGCAGCGCCTGTTGCAGGAGATTGGCGCGGCACAAGATGGCGCGGCAGCACAGGGGCATATGCTGGTGATTGTGGTGTCTGGCGCGCTGCGCCGCGCCTTTGCCGCCTTCTTGCGCCCACATCTGTCGGATGCGCTGGTTCTGGGGTTAAGCGATCTGCCCGAAACCCGCCGGATTGAAATTGCGCGCAGCATTGATCTGCCCGAAGCGCTGCCTGCGCCCGGCATGCGGAAAGGGGAATAAACCATGAGTGTGATCCGCATTCGCGCCGCAGATGCCGCTTCGGCCCTCAATGAGGTTGCGCGCCGCTTTGGGCCGGATGCGCTGATATTGTCTACCACGCAACAGGCTGGATTTGTTGAAATCACGCTGGCCCAAGCGGATGAGATGCCTGTCACCGCGCCGCAGGCTGCCGGGCTGGCCAAGCCGCAGCGCCTGCCCGATCTGCCTCCGCGGCTGGTGCTGTTTGGCCCGCCGGGGGCCGGTGTCACGCTGCTGGCCGCGCGGCTGGCGGCGCTGCATCGGCGCCGCGCGCCGCAAGCGCCTTGCCAGCTACTTGCCCCGCGTGCGGATATGCTGGCTCCCCCTTCGGCGCTGGTGGCACATGCCCGGCTTTTGGGGCTGGAGGTGGATGTGCCGCTCTGGCCCGATCTGCGCGCCGCGCGTATCGTGCCAGAGCGCGCAGGGCCGCAAATCATTGATCTGTCAGGCCTTGGCTCGCTTGGGCGCGACTGCGCTGGCCCGCTGGCGCAGCAGGCCGGCGCGGAATGCTGGCTGGTATTGCCCACCGGGCTGCATCTGCAAGCGCAAGACAGGATCCTGCCACACTATCAGCCAAACGCTCAGGCGCTGGTGCTGACCCGTGCTGATATCTGCCCCCTCACATTGGAAGACCGCGCTTTGCCGCAGCGATTTGGCCTGCCGATTGCATTGATCTCTCAGGGGGGTGGCCTGCTGG
>JAIUNA010000045.1 GCA_022565265.1 Roseinatronobacter sp.
GAGACAGGGCCAACATGGCAGGCAATGCGGCTGTCGCGCAACCGCAACTGGGGCCACCCGGATGCGATTGACTATATCCAAGACCTGTCGCGCAAGGCGGTGCAAATCGGCTGGCAGGGTCTTTATATCGGCGATATCAGCCAGCCACGTGGCGGGCCAATGACATCGGGCCATGCCAGCCATCAGATCGGGCTGGATATTGATATCTGGATGCTGCCCCCCCGCAGCCTGACATTATCAACCGCAGAGCGGGAATCGATCAGCTCCATCTCTGTGCGCACCGAAGATCAGCGCCGCATCAATTCCAACTGGACGCGCCAGCACCATATATTGCTGCGCGAAGCAGCCCTTGATCCGCGCGTGGATCGCATTTTCGTAGCCGCCGCCGTGAAATTGGAAATGTGCAAGACCGCCACTCCCGCAGATACACAATGGCTGCAAAAAATCCGCCCCGCCGTGGGGCATAATTATCATTTCCATGTGCGCCTGAAATGCCCGCGCGGCGACCGCGCCTGCGTCACACAAACGCCCACAGTTGCGGAATTGTCCAAGGGCGGGAATGGCTGCGATGAGACACTGGACTGGTGGGTCACAGATTTCCTGAACCCACCCAAACGCGAGCGCACCGAACCCGCCGCCCCCCGCAGCCGCCATCCGCGCGAATACACCCTTGCCGATCTGCCATCCCAATGCGCAGCAGTGTTAGCTGCACATTAACCACTGCCCATTCATCTTGGCTCAAATATCCTCAGGGGGTGAATTGAGGCGAAGCCGAAAGAGGGGGCGCGAGCGCCCCCTTTCTTGCCTTGCGCCATGCAAGGGGCGCATCCCTTGGGCATCGGCGCGGCCTTCACCGAAACGGCGCAGCGCTTGGCCGCTGAATCTCAGAAAAACCCTTGTCAATGCTGCGCTCTGTCATAAGCTGGATTGCAGCCGTGTTACCGCTCTGTCGCAGTGTCCAGCGATAACAAAATGGCCTAGCAGATCATTATACAGGGGATTTCAGATCATGGCAGTTCAAACACCATCATCCATCAGCCGGCGGGGGTTTCTGACAGTGGCGGGGGCCAGCCTTGCACTGGCTGGTGCAGGGCGGTTTTCAATCCGCACCGCGCAAGCGGGAACCGGCTTCATGATTGCCGTATTGCACCTCAATGACATGCACAGCCGGATTGATGAAATCAGCCGCTTCAATTCCAACTGCTCGCCCGCAGATGCGGAAGAGGCCAAATGTTTCGGCGGCGCGGCGCGGCTGGCGACGGCCATCCGGCAGCACCGCGCCACCTACGAGGCCGATGGCTTCCCGGTTCTGACGCTGGATGCAGGCGATCAATCCCAAGGCACGCTTTATTACACCACCTACGGGGGGCGTGCAGAGATGCAGATGATGAATGCGATTGGTCTGGATGCCATGACGCTGGGCAATCACGAATTCAATCGTGGCCCCGACAGCCTTGCGCAGATGATCGATGTGGCAGAGTTTCCCTTCACCTCGTGCAATATCTCGGTTGCGCCCGGTTCGGTTCTGGATGGAAAGATCGTACCAGCGCTGGTTCTGGAACGTGACGGCGAACAGATTGCAATTCTGGGCGTGACGACACCGGATACCGTGTTTCTCTCCTCTCCCGGCGAAGATGTGAGCTTTGCCGATGAGGTTGAAAGCCTGCGCAGTGCCGTCGCCGAAATGCAGGGGCGCGGGATCACGAAAATCCTTGTTCTCAGCCATGTAGGTTATGTCCGTGACCAGCAGATTGCCGCGCAGGTGGATGGAATTTCGGCCATCATTGGTGGCCATAGCCATACGCTGATGTCCAACAGTACCGATGGGGCTGTGCCCTATGCCAGCCTTGTGGCCAGCCCCTCTGGCCGTGCGGTGCCGATCATGCAGGCTTTTGCCTTCTCGCGCTATCTGGGCAATGTCATGCTGGAATTTGCCGATGATGGTGCCATCATCGCCGCCACGGGGGATACTGTGCTTCTGGATGCGACCTATGCGCCCGCCGAGGATATCGAGGCGCTGATCGCGCCCCTGCGCGCGCCAATCGAGGAACTGACCCGCCGCCCTGTTGCAGAACTGGCCGCCGATATCGATGGCAGCCGCGAAACCTGCCGGGCCATGGAATGCGAAATGGGCAATACAGTGGCAGATGCCATGCTGGCCGAAGTTGCCCCTTTGGGTATTCGTCTTGCGCTGGCCAATGGTGGCGGTCTGCGCGCCTCGCTGGGGGCCGGGACTGTCACCTTGGGCGATGTCCTAACGGTGCTGCCCTTCCAGAATACGCTTTATACAGTAGACGTTAGCGGCGCAACGCTGCAAGCTGCGCTAGAGCATGGGGTGAACGGGGTTGAAGAAGGCGCAGGGCGCTTTCCGCAAGTGGGCGGTATCCGGTTCCGGCTGGATATCTCTGTCGCCCCCGATTCCGGCCGTGTCTCGGATATCGAGGTGATGGGCGAAGCAGGCTGGGAAGCGCTTGATCCGGCCAAGACCTATGGCCTTGTGACCAATGATTTCATGGCGGGCGGTGGCGATGGCTATGGCATGCTGCGCAGCGGTGGCACGAATGGATATGATACCGCCATTGATCTGGCCGAAGTTCTGGCGCGCTACCTGTCCGAAAATGAACCCTTCGCGCCTGCGCTCGACGGGCGGATTTTGCAATAACCCCTTCCCTGCCCCGAAGGTGATCCGGGGCAGGGAAACACCGGCAGTGCAACAGGGCTTGCCTAGCAGGGCGTTATTCTCTATTTGCCGCCAGTCTTTGTGACACAAGTCTCCGCAACCTTGCCAAAACGGACATATATCATGACCCGCACTTACCTGCCCGGCATTCTTGCCATGGCGGCCATTGTTGTCGCCTCCAATATCCTTGTGCAGTTCCTGTTTGGAAACTGGCTTACATGGGGGGCGTTTACCTATCCCCTCGCTTTTCTTGTCAATGATGTGATGAACCGCGTTTATGGCCCGCAAGCCGCGCGCCGCGTGGGTTGGGTTGGCTTTGCCGTGGGCGTTGCCTGCTCGCTGATCGGCACGCAGATCATGGGCGAATATGGCCCGCTGGTGACACTGCGCATTGCGCTTGGCTCTGGCATTGCGTTTCTCACAGCCCAGCTTGTGGATGTCGCCATTTTCGACCGCCTGCGCGACGACAAGCACGGTGGCGCATGGTGGCGCGCGCCCTTGGCCTCTACGCTGGTTGGCTCTACGCTCGACACTGCCTTATTTTTCAGCATCGCCTTTTCGGCCACGCTAAGCATGCTGGAACCCGCCAATGACGTCTCTTGGGCCGGGGAAATTCTGCCCATGCTGGGTTTTGGCCCGGAAATGCCGCTCTGGGTCAGTCTGGCCGTGGCTGATTGGGGTGTAAAGCTGGCTTTGGCGCTTTTGGCGCTTGTGCCGTTCCGGCTGGCAGTTCGGAAATTAACGCAACCTGTCGCATAAAAACTTTTGACAAACACAAAATATGTGCCACCATTACCCTATCAGCAATTTTTTGAAAGGAGGTGGTCCAGTGTCTAGAGTGATGTTGGAGAGAGGTGTCAAAACAGTCAGAAAGGGCAAATCCTGACGGCAGCCCGAAAGGGAAACCTTTTCTGATTGGGCCATTGCTCTAATTGGCTCCGTCTCCTGAAGCTCGTTTAGGGCCGCCTTGCACCGGGGCGGCCCTTTCGGTTGAAAGGCGTAGATGCCTACCAAATCCAAGCTTTGCACATGCGTATCAATGACCAGATCACCTTACAGGATTGGGAGCTGACAGAAAGCTTCTCGCGCGCCTCTGGGCCGGGGGGGCAGAATGTGAACAAGGTATCCACCGCAGTGGAATTGCGCTTCGAGGCAGAGCGCAGCCCCAACTTGCCCGCCCCTGTCAAAGCGCGGCTCAAGCGGCTGGCCGGGCGGCGCTGGACATTGGACGGCGCGCTTGTTTTGCGGGTGGAAGACACGCGCAGTCAGGCCCGCAACCGCGAAATCGCGCGTGCCAGACTGGCGGAATTGATCGTGCAGGCCTGCCACCGCCCCAAACCCCGCATTGCCACCCGCCCCACGCTGGCCAGCAAGCGCAGACGGCTGGAAGGCAAGGCGCATCGCGCGGATATAAAGGCCAACAGGGCCACGCCACCGACAGAGTGAACGGGTGTGTCATCAAAGTTTTACAAACCCGTGCAAAGCGGGAAGAAACAAGGACAAGAGCAGATGAATATCCGATCCATGCCCAACGGGATTTTCAATCAGGTAATGGAATTCATGCGCCCTGCTTTTGTGCAGGCCGCAGCCCTGTGCTTGCGCGATGGCCCCAACGGGCGCGAAGTGCTGCTTGTTCGCACCCTGCAACGCCAGCACTGGATCATTCCCAAAGGCTGGCCGATGAAAAACCGCACACTTGCACAGGCCGCCGAAGCCGAGGCTTGGGAAGAAGCAGGCGTGCGCGGGCAGATCGCAACCACCCCGATTGGCGCCTTCAATTACACGAAAATCAAGAAAAGCGGCCTGCCTGTGCAATGCCGCCCCCAGGTCTTTGTGCTGGAGGTGCGGGAAACCCATGACAAATACCCGGAGGCGGGCAAACGCACCCGCAAATGGGTAGGCCTGCCGCAAGCGGCAGAGATGGTGCATAACCCCGAACTGGCGGCCTTGCTGCGCAGTTTGTGACAGTATTGTGACACTCTGCCGATCTCTGGGCAGGTAGACAGGGCATTGTTGCCATAAACCCTCTCTGCTACTAGCCCCATGTCATAAAACCGTCATGGGAGCGCATGGGCGTGTCTGGTCAAACCGAGAAATCCTGGAAGACGCTGAACAAGGATCTGGAGCGCATCTCTGCGCTGGAACAGGCCATGTCCTATACTGCCCGCCCCCTTGTCGCGCCCGGCATTGCCTTGGCCTTCATGGCTCTGACAGGCATTATCACAGCGGTTCTGACAGGGTTTGACCCGATGGGGCTGATCGTTGTCGCCGCTGCGATAATCGGGGCCTATATGGCTATCAATATCGGCGCGAATGATGTGGCCAACAATATGGGGCCAGCTGTGGGCGCGCGGGCGCTGACCATCGGCACCGCGCTGATCATCGCGGCCATTTGCGAAACCGCAGGCGCGCTGATCGCTGGCGGAGATGTTGTCGGCACTGTGTCGCGCGGGATAATCGCACCAGAATCGGTGGCCGAAACACAAGTGTTCATCTGGGCGATGATGGCCGCACTTCTGGCAGGCGCGCTTTGGGTCAATCTGGCAACATGGATCGGAGCGCCGGTTTCGACCACGCATTCCATTGTGGGGGGCGTGATGGGCGCGGGCATTGCCGCAGCAGGGTTTGCGGCTGTCAACTGGCCAATGATGGGACGGATCGCAGCAAGCTGGGTGATTTCACCTGTGCTGGGCGGCATCTTCGCGGCACTGTTTCTGGCGGTGATCAAATCGCGCATCATTTACCGACCCAATATGATCGAGGCCGCGCGCCTCTGGGTTCCCATCCTGATCGGTATCATGGGCGGATGTTTCACCACCTATCTGGCGCTGAAAGGGCTGGATAAGGTTTACAAGGTCAGTTTCGGGAATGCGGTTTTGCTGGGGCTTGTGTTCGGGCTGCTCCTGACCTTCATCATGCGCCCTGTCATTCGCCGCCAAAGTTAGGGCATGGAAAACCGCAAGAAATCCCTCAAGACGCTGTTCAATATTCCGCTCATTTTCTCGGCAGCGCTGTTGTCATTCGCGCATGGGGCCAATGATGTGGCCAATGCCATTGGCCCTGTCGCGGCCATTGTGCATGCGGTGCAGGATGGTGGCGCCTCTGACAGAGTGGGGATACCGCTTTGGGTGATGCTGATTGGCGGCATTGGGCTGTCTGTGGGCCTGCTGTTATTCGGGCCAAAGCTGATCAATATCGTGGGCAGTGAAATCACGCGCCTCAATGCCATGCGCGCCTATTGCGTGGCTCTTGCCGCCGCCATTACCGTGATCTTCGCCTCTTGGCTGGGATTGCCTGTAAGCTCTACCCATATCGCGATAGGCGCAATCTTTGGGGTCGGGTTTTTCCGGGAATGGTATCATGAACGTGTGCTGAATGTGGTGCGTATTGATACCACCAGCCCGCCCGAAGTGCGCAAACGCAAGAAGGTGGTGCGCCGCGCCCATTTCGTCACGATTCTGGCAGCATGGGTTGTGACTGTGCCATCGGCGGCCGTATTGTCAGCAGCGTTGTTTTACCTGATGAACCTGATCGCCATCTGACAGGCAGTTCGCCAAAAACCCCGGTTTCAGACTTGTCATTCCCCCGTTTGCGCCATGTTGGACGCGAACGGGGGAATGATTCACGCGCGATTAATCAAATTGATGGATCAAGATACAATTTTGTCGGAATCGGCCGTATTGACTATCTGAGACAGTTTTGACAGCGCGAATATCGAGAGCGGGAGCAAATGATAGAAGGTCAGGTTATTGATATTGACCGCGATATTGCAAGTATCGCCAAGCGGGTTGGCGTTCTCTCTATCTCGATTGCGCAGGTGACATGCGATGTTCAGGATGTCGCGGAACTGGCGGATCACCAGCGAGGAGTATTTCAGACAATCCGCACCCGTATGAGCCATGTTTCTGGCCGTGGTGGTGATGTCATGACAGCGGCACATACCGCGTTGGAGAGTTCCAACACTGCGGAAGGGCGCGTATCAGAAACATCCGAGGCGATTGCCCTGATGATGGAGAATGTGGCCGCCTTGACAGAGCGGGTGAATGGCATTGCCGCGCATCTGGAGCGGGTTGTCGCCTCCATCGCGCGCGTGGCGAAAGTGACGCAAGATGTCAGCGGGATTGCACGCCAAACAAATCTTTTGTCACTGAATGCGTCGATCGAAGCCGCACGCGCCGGGGTGCATGGCCGTGGTTTCATGGTGGTGGCGGGCGAGGTCAAACAGCTTTCAACCCAAGCAGGGCAGGCGACTGCCGAAATCGGGGCCAAGGTGGAAGAATTGCGCCTTGAGATGGAAAGCGTCATCTCCGAGGCATCCGAAGCCAGCCAGCTTGCCCATGTGATTCGCGAAAAGACAGGCTCTGTCGGGGGCGATGTGCGCAGCCTGCCGGATCTCTTGGCGGGCATGCGTCACGCCCAACAGCAAATTGTGCACGTGGCCAGCGGGATTGACACGGAAATCAGCCAGACCCTGCACGAGATCGAACAGATGGCGCAGGGGGTTGATCAACAAGCCGTAAACCTTGTGACAACCCGTGATGCGCTTATCAACCTTACCGATACGGCAGAGGCGCTGACGGGCATAACCGCACGGCTGGGTGTCGAAACCGTGGATACACCGTATATCACTGCCGTGAAAGCGGCGGCGCGCCAGATATCCGCACTCTTTGAGCAGGCGCTGGCCCGCCGCCAGATGAACGAAGCAGAGCTTTTTGACGAAACCTATATCGAGATCCCACAAAGCAACCCTGTGCAACACCACACGAAGTTCACGCGTTTTACAGATATGGTCTTGCCCCCGATACAGGAAAAGCTTTTGCTGGTATCCCCCAATGTGGTGTTCTGTGCTGCGATTGATCGCAATGGCTATATCCCGACACATAACACGAAATTCAGCCAGCCGCAGAGGCTGGGGCAGCCAGACTGGAATGCCAAACATGCCCGCAACAGGCGTATCTTCAATGATCGTGTGGGGCTTGGAGCCGGGCGCAGCGAACGGCCTTTCTTGCTGCAAGCCTATCGGCGCGACATGGGCAATGGCGAATATATGATGATGAAAGATGTCTCTGCTCCCATCATCGTCAATGGGCGGCATTGGGGCGGGCTGCGGCTTGCGTATCGAATCGACTGATCGCACGGATAAAGGCGGCAGATGGCTGGGGATGAGAGCATGTCGCGCAAAAGTGGAAACCGGTTTTGCGCAAAAAGACATGCGACCACTTAAGGTTAGAGTGGGTCGCGTGAACGCCACACGCTCTGGCTGCCGCGTAGGCGCATCGCTGCGATTCGCGCGGTCGGACACAGCAAGGGCCAGACGTCCCCAGCCGGGCGCGCCAATGCGCCGGAGCAAACCCAATCTCTGCAAAACGCTTCCAACTGCAATTGCCCAACGGTGCCAACACCCGCACCCCAGATAACAGGGCATGACCACAACAAAACAGGACAGCACGCGCCGCCGCACAATACATGGGGCACAACGGCGCGCGCGCACTCCCTACGGCACAGCGCAGAAATGAAAACAGGCGCAACGATATCCGTTGCGCCTGTCTGTCTGGTACGGCCTTGGGTTTATTCCGCCGGTATGGCCTCGGCGTCAAAGCTGATCGGCTGGGGCAGATGCACCAACATTTCGCGTGGGCAAACTTGCAGGAAATGCACCTTCTCATTATCCCAATTGCGCAAAATCTCGCTTGCGCGCTGCGATTCCGTCTCGGCAGCGTGGCGCTCGATCAGGCCTTTCAACTGCGCTTCCCAATGCGGAACCGTCACAGCGCATGTGACCAGTGATTCCATATTGATCAGCGGCCCTGCCAGCCCTTCGGGATCATAAAGATAAGCCATGCCCCCGGTCATACCCGCACCAAAATTGGCCCCGATGCTGCCAAGGATAACCGCAACACCGCCGGTCATGTATTCACACCCGTTGGACCCACAGCCCTCGATCCCCACTTTCGCGCCCGAATTGCGCACGGCAAAACGCTCGCCCGCGCGGCCTGCGGCAAACAGATACCCATCGGTTGCCCCATACAGCACCGTATTGCCGATGATCGTGTTCTCATGTGCGACAAGCGGCGAAGACATGCGCGGGCGCACGACAATCAACCCGCCCGACAGGCCCTTGCCCACATAATCATTGGCATCGCCAAACACTTCAATCTTCAGCCCCGGAGCGGCAAAAGCCCCAAGCGACTGGCCCGCACTGCCTGCAAGCTTCACTGTCAGATGATCGGGTTGCAGGCTGTTGCGCATACCAAAGCGTTTCACGATGTGGCTGGAAGCGCGCGTGCCCACGGTGCGGTGGGTATTTTCCACCGCATAAGACAATTGCATCTTCTCGCCATCCTCGAAGAAGCGGGCAGCATCGCGGATAATCTCTGCATCCAGCGTATCGGGAACGGCATTGCGTGCCTTCGCGCGGTCATAGCGGATCTGATCCGCACCATCCACTGTCAGCAGCAGCGGGTTCAGATCCAGATCATCCAGATGCGCCGCGCCACGGCTAACCTGCGCCAACAGATCGGCCCGGCCAATCACCTCATCCAGCGAGCGCGCGCCGATAGAGGCAAGGATTTCCCGCACTTCCTGCGCGTAGAAGGTGATCAAGTTCACCACCTTATCCGCGTTGCCCGTAAACTTGGCGCGCAGGCTTTCATCTTGCGTGCAAACACCCACAGGGCAAGTGTTGGACTGGCACTGACGCACCATGATACAGCCCATGGCAATCAGCGCGGCTGTGCCAATGCCAAACTCTTCCGCACCCATCATCGCGGCCATCACGATATCGCGGCCCGTGCGCAAGCCACCATCGGTGCGCAATGGCACACGCTCGCGCAGCTTGTTCATGGCCAGAACCTGATGCGCCTCGCTCAGCCCCATTTCCCAAGGCAGGCCGGCATATTTGATAGATGTGCCGGGGCTTGCGCCCGTGCCGCCATTATGGCCCGAAATCAGAATGACATCGGCCTTGGCCTTGGCCACACCTGCCGCAATCGTGCCCACGCCCGATTGTGCAACCAGCTTGACTGTCACCTTGGCGCGCGGGTTGATCTGTTTGAGATCATAGATCAGCTGCGCCAGATCCTCGATTGAATAGATATCATGGTGCGGCGGCGGTGAAATCAGCGTCACACCGGGGGTCGAGTGGCGCAGCCGTGCTATCAGCTTTGTCACTTTCATCCCCGGCAACTGCCCACCTTCGCCAGGCTTGGCCCCTTGGGCGACCTTGATTTCCAATTCCTCGCAGGCATTGAGGTATTCCGCCGTCACCCCAAAGCGGCCAGAGGCCACCTGCTTGATCTTGGCGCAGGGGTTATCGCCATTGGGCAGCGGATGGGCATGGGCGGGGTCTTCGCCCCCCTCGCCCGAATCCGATTTTGCGCCAATGCGGTTCATGGCAATGTTCAGCGTCATATGCGCTTCGGGCGAGAGCGCGCCAAGGCTCATGCCCGGCGTGACAAAGCGCTTACGAATTGCGGTAATGCTTTCCACCTCTTCAATCGGGATGGATTTGCCCAAAGGCTTGATATCCAGCAAATCACGCAGATGGATCGGCGGATTGGCCTGCATGGCCGCCGAATACTGCTTCCACATCGCATAGCTGGACGTATTGCAGGCTTGCTGCAACAAATGCATGGTTGTCGCTTCCCAAGCATGCTTCTCACCCGAACGGCGCGCCTTGTAGAACCCGCCAATTGGCAGCACATCTTGCCCCAAGGCCCAGCCTTTCTGGTGCACTTCTTCCAGCTTCATCTGGATACCATGCAGGCCGATCCCGGAAATCCGGCTTTGCATGCCGGGGAAATATTCGGCCACCAGCGCGCGGCTTAGCCCCACGGCCTCAAAATTCAGCCCGCCCCGATAGGAGGAAATCACCGAAATCCCCATCTTGGACATGATTTTCAGCAAGCCCAGATTGATTGCATCGCGGTAGCGGCGCATGGCCTCTATCAAGTTGCCCTCAATCAAGCCCCGGTCAATCCGGTCTGCAATGGTTTCCTGCGCCAGATAGGCGTTTACCGTGGTTGCGCCGCAGCCAATCAGCACCGCAAAATAATGCGGGTCAATACACTCGGCAGAGCGCAGGTTGAGCGAACAGAAGGTTCGCAGCCCCTTGCGCGTCAGCCAGCTATGCACCGCACTTGTGGCCAGAATCATCGGCATCGCCACTTTCTGCGCGCCTTGATGTTCATCTGTCAGCACCAGATGGCTTGCGCCCGAACGCACGGCATCCTCTGCCTCGGCGCGGATACGCTCCAACCCGTCGCGCAGGGCATCTTCGCCGCCGCCTGCGGGGAAGGTGCAATCAATAAACGCCACCTGATCGCCAAATTCGCGCACCATCTCGGCAAATTCGCCATTGGCCACGAAGGGGCTTTCCAGCACCAGAATTTCGGTCTGGCTGCTATCTTCATCCAGCACGTTTTTCAGGTTGCCAAAGCGGGTGTTCAGGCTCATCACGCGATATTCGCGCAAACTGTCAATCGCCGGGTTTGTGACCTGAGAAAAGTTCTGGCGGAAGAAATGCGACAGCGGGCGGTAGATTTTGGACAGCACGGCGGCGGGCGTGTCATCGCCCATAGAGGCCACCATTTCCTTGCCATCCTCGGCCATGGGCGCAAGAACCTGCTCGATCTCTTCTATCGTATAGCCTGCGGCCACCTGACGGCGGCGCAGTTCGGCAGGCTCCATCCCGCGGGTTTCGGGCACATCGCGCAGCTTTTCATTCAGATCGACAATCTTGTCGTTCCAATCGCCAAAGGGCTGCGAATGGGCAAGTTTGTTCTTGATATCCGTGTCGTGATACAGCTTGCCCTCGGTCATATCGACCGCGATCATCTGCCCCGGCCCAAGTGCGCCTTTTTCACGCACGCGCAATTCATCGACAACCACCATCCCGGCTTCTGATCCGGCAATCAGTAGCCCGTCACCTGTCACGACATAGCGCATGGGGCGCAGCCCGTTGCGATCCAGCCCCGCACAAACCCAGCGGCCATCTGTCATGGCCAAAGCGGCGGGGCCATCCCACGGCTCCATCACGGAATTGCAGTAGGAATACATATCGCGCCACGCTTCGGGCATTTCCACTGCCTGCTTTGACCAGGCTTCGGGCACAAGCATGGTTTTTGCCATGGGCGCATTGCGCCCTGCGCGCACCAGCACCTCAAACACAGAATCCAGCGCCGCAGAATCTGACGCGCCAGAGGCGACGATCGGCTTGATATCTTCCGCCATTTCACCAAACGCGCCAGAGGCCATGCGAATCTCATGGCTTTTCAGCCAGTTGAGATTGCCTTTCAGCGTGTTGATCTCGCCATTATGGGCCAGCATGCGGAAGGGTTGCGCCAACCACCATTGCGGGAAAGTGTTGGTCGAATAGCGCTGGTGATAAATCGCAAAGGCCGATTCAAACCGCGTATCTTTCAGATCGGGATAAAATTCGGCCACCTGCTCGGCCAGCATCATGCCTTTGTAAATGATAGACCGGCACGACAGGGAGCAGATATAGAACCCTGCAATCCCGGCGGCTGTTATCGCCTTTTCAATGCGGCGGCGGATCACATACAATTCACGCTCGAATGTCTCTTCATCCGTGCCCTTGGAATTGCGGATCAGAATTTGTTCAATCTCCGGGCGGGTGGCATTGGCTTTTTCGCCCAGAACCGACACATCCACCGGCACATGGCGCCAGCCATAAATCACATAGCCCATGCGCAGCACTTCGGTTTCAACAATCGTGCGCGAGCGTTCCTGCGCCCCAAAATCCGTGCGCGGCAAGAAAACCTGCCCCACGGCCACAAGCTGGTTCATATCCGGTTCGTGCCCGGTGCGGCGGATTTTGTCATAGAAAAACTGCACGGGAATCTGGACATGTATCCCAGCGCCATCGCCAGTTTTGCCATCGGCATCCACCGCGCCCCTGTGCCAAATGGCTTTGAGTGCATCAATCCCGTTTTCCACCACTTTGCGCGAGGGCTTGCCATCAATGGCCACCACCAGCCCCACCCCGCAAGACGAATGTTCATCCTCAGACTTATACAGCCCATGTTCAGCGATATAGGCGCGGCGGGCTTCTTCGCGGGCGGCCCAAGTGGCATCATATGTCGTCATGTCACAGTTCCTTTTCCACAGCGGAAGGGGATTATTCGGCGGCAACCCGTGCGGGGGCCGAAAGATATGTCAGGATAGACTCTGCGGCTTCGCGCCCGTCACGGATGGCCCAGACCACCAGCGATGCACCGCGCACGATATCGCCCACCGCCCAGACACCGTTCAGATCGGTTTCATGGGTGTTGAACTTGGCCTTGATCGTCCCCCAACGGGTAACAGCCAGTTCTGGCACGCCCCATAGCGTTGGCAGGTCTTCGGGTTCAAAGCCAAGCGCGGTGATGGCCAGATCGGCCTCTTCGGTGTAATCGGCCCCCTCAATCACTTCGGGCGCGCGGCGGCCTGTGGCATCTGGCTGGCCCAAGCGCATTTTCTGCACGCGAACGCCTGTCAGCGCGCCATCTGCGTCAGTCTCAAATCCCATAGGCGCGCTAAGCCAGACAAATTCGACACCTTCTTCTTCTGCGTTTTGCGTTTCCCGCCGAGAGCCGGGCATATTGTCACGATCGCGCCGATAGAGGCAGCGCACCGATTTCGCACCCTGCCGCACTGCGGTACGCACGCAATCCATAGCCGTATCGCCCCCGCCAATCACGACCACGCGCTTGCCGCGTGCATCCAGATCGCCAGTGTCAAATTCCGGCACATCATCGCCAAAGCTTTTGCGATTGGAGGCCGTGAGATAATCCAGCGCCTTGACCACGCCCGCAGCCCCGGAATTGGGGGCAGTCAGATCGCGGGCTTTATACACACCTGTCGCAATCAGTACGGCATCATGTTTGCCGCGAATGGCGTCAAAGGTGATATCCTCACCCACAGTGCAATTGAGCACAAATTCCACGCCGCCCTGTTCCAGCTGTTCAATCCGGCGCATGACAACGGGTTTTTCCAGCTTGAAACCGGGAATGCCATAGGTCATCAGCCCGCCTGCGCGGTCATAACGGTCATAAACCGTAACCTGCACGCCCGCACGGCGCAGCATATCGGCGGCAGCCAAACCGCCCGGCCCTGCGCCAATAATCCCCACACTTTCGCCGCGCTCGGACATGGGCGCGATGGGCTTTACCCAACCTTTTTCCCATGCTGTATCCGTAATGTATTTCTCAACCGAGCCGATTGTCACAGTGCCGTGGCCCGATTGCTCGATCACGCAATTGCCTTCGCACAGCCGGTCTTGCGGGCAGATGCGGCCGCAGATTTCGGGGAATGTGTTTGTGGCTTGGCTTAGCTCATAGGCTTCCTGCAACCGCCCTGTGGCAGTCATCATCAGCCAGTCGGGGATATTGTTGTGAAGCGGGCAATGGCTTTGGCAATAGGGCACACCGCATTGGCTGCACCGCCCCGCCTGCTCTTCCGCCTTATCCTCCGGATATTCGGCGTAGATTTCATTGAAATCTTCCGCACGCAGGTTTGGCGGGCGCTTTTCAGGCATCTCCCGACCAAGCTTTACGAAACGGAGCATTGGCTGCTTTGCCATGGCTGATCCTCCACAATTTTTTTGCCTTTTACACACAGGGGAAAAAGATGAAAAGTCATAAATGCTGACCTAAAAGCGGTTTATCACACACCTCCGCCGAAAATTTTGCGCCAAAAGCCAAATTTTATGACAGCTATACTTACCTATATTCCGATTTCCCAATTCCAACAACAAGAATTACTGTGCGGCCGACTCACCGAGGGACATCATGCCACTGTTTCACATTTTCTTGCTGGCCATCATTCAAGGCGTTACCGAATTTCTTCCTGTCTCGTCTTCCGGGCATCTTATCTTACTGCCTGCGCTGACATCGCTGGAGGATCAAGGGCTTGTCATTGATGTGGCCGTGCATGTCGGCACGCTTTTCGCAGTCTGCTGGTATTTCAGGCAAGATGTGGGCCTTGCAGCGCGCGGCCTGCCCGAAGTGCTGCGCTTTCGCATTGAAACGCGCGGCGGGTTTCTGGCGCTGTGCCTGATCCTTGCCACCATCCCTGTCATGATCCTTGGGCTAATCTTCAAGCTGCTGGGCGTGATGGAGATGCTGCGATCTATTGCCGTGATCGGCTGGATGATGATCATATTCGGCATCGTGCTGTATCTGACAGACAGGATGGGGCCGCAAACCCGCAGCGCGCAGGGCTGGACGCTGAAACACGCGCTGTATCTGGGCCTGTGGCAGGCCGTGGCGCTAATACCGGGCACATCGCGTTCCGGCATCGTGATTTCAGGCGCGCGGGCCTTGGGCTATGCCCGCCATGATGCGGCGAAACTGTCCATGCTCATGTCCATCCCCACCATCATCGCCTCTGGCACGCTGCTGGGGCTGGATGTGGTGCGGCTGGCCGATTGGCAGGCCGCACGCGATGGCGCGATTGCGGCGGTGATTTCCTTTTTCGCCGCATGGGCCGCGCTGGTGTTCATGATGAAACTGCTGCGCTCTGTCAGCTTCACCCCGTATGTGATTTACCGCCTCGGGCTTGGCGTGGTGCTGTTGGTGCTTGCCTATGGGTGACAGCCCTTACGGCTTGACCGAGGCTGTCACATAATTGACCGACAAATCCTTGTCCGAGAGTGACCAACTCCATGTCAGTTTGTTGAACACAAACCCTTTGCGATCCACCGGGTTAAGGCCCGCTTGGCGGATAAGTTCATAAAGCTCGTCCGGGGTGATAAATTTTGCCCAGTCATGCGTGCCCTTGGGCAGCCAGCGCATGACATATTCCGCCCCGATAATCGCCATCAGATAGCTTTTCGGATTGCGGTTGATGGTGGAACACAGCATCAGCCCGCCGGGTTTCAACAACTGTCGGCACGCGGTCAGATAGGCCAGTGGATCGGCCCCATGCTCGACCACTTCCATATTCAGCACCACATCAAATTGCTCGCCCGCTGCGGCCATATCTTCGGCGCTGGTATGGCGGTAATCAATCTGCAACCCTTCCTGCTGTGCATGCAGTTGCGCCACCGGAATATTGCGTGCCGCCGCATCCGCGCCCACCACATCCGCACCCAGCCGCGCCATGGGTTCTGAAAGCAACCCGCCGCCGCAACCGATATCCAGCAGCCGCAGGCCCGCAAAGGGCTTGGGCTTGGTCAGATCCCGGCCAAATTCCGCCGCGATCTGATTGGTGATATACTCCAACCGGCAGGGGTTGAGCATGTGCAAGGGTTTGAACTTGCCATGCGGGTTCCACCACTCGGCAGCCATGGCTTCGAATTTTGCAATCTCACTTGGGTCAATCGTGGTCTGGCTCATACGGCCTCCGGCTTTTTTCATGACTTGCCCATGGAAGGGCGCGACAATTCGCTATATAATCGATACGATGGATAAGTCAGCAGGACATGACACCGCAGGATCGGCCCTGTACCCGATCACCGAACCGTTCGACCAGCGCCTTCTCGATGTTGGCGATGGGCATAAGGTGTATGTCGAGCAATCAGGCCACAAATCCGGCATTCCCGTGGTTGTTTTGCATGGCGGCCCCGGTGGTGGGTGCAGCCCGACAATGCGGCGCTTTTTCGATCCCGCCACCTACCGCGTTATCCTGTTTGATCAGCGCGGCTGCGGGCGTTCAAAACCTGCGGCCTCTGTTACAGCGAACACGACCCAGCATTTGCTGGCAGATATAGAATTGATCCGCGAGACACTGGAAATCCCGCGCTGGCTGGTTTTTGGGGGCAGTTGGGGCGCCACGCTGGCACTGGCCTATGCCCAAGCCCACCCGGAACGCGCCGCATATCTGATTTTGCGCGGTGTTTTCATGGGCACGCAGGCAGAGCTTGACTGGTTTTATGGCGGGGGTGCGGCACGGTTTTTCCCCGAACTTTGGGCGCAATTTATCCGCCCTGTGCCTACAGATGAGCATGGCGACCTGATCGCCGCCTATGCCAAGCGCCTGTTCAGCGGCGATGCCCATGAGGAAAACCGCTTTGCCCGCAGTTGGACACGCTGGGAAAATGCGCTTGCCTCGATTGAAACGCGCGGGCTTGGCATGGGCGATGCGCCGTCAGATTATGCGCGCGCCTTTGCGCGGCTGGAAAACCATTATTTCGCCAATAAATGCTTTCTGGGCGAAGATGGCGCGCTTTTGCGCGGGCTGGCGCGCATGCAGGATGTGCCGGGACCCATTGTTCAGGGGCGCTATGACATGATCTGCCC
>JAIUNA010000046.1 GCA_022565265.1 Roseinatronobacter sp.
AAAGGCAGACCCCCCGCGATCGCCCGCATCAATCCGCGCTTCGCGCATCAGAAAGGGAATGCGGAACACCCCCAGAAAATGCAGCCCGAACACGATCACCACCGCCCCGGCAATCTGCCCGAACATTTCAGCATTGCGCAAGAACAAATGCCCCATCGTCGAGGCCGTGAACCCAAGCAGCAAAAAGACAGTGGACAGCCCCATGAAGAAAAACAGCGCAGGCAAAATGGCCCGGCGCGAGGCGCGGCCCTCCTCTGTCAGCTCCTGCATGGAAATCCCGCCCATATAGGCCAGATAGGGCGGCACAATCGGCAACACGCAGGGCGAGAGAAACGACAAGACACCCGCGCCAAAGGCGATCATCAGCGCTGCGACAAGCCCCGCGTCGAATACATCTATCCCGAACATCTATCAGCCTTCCCGAACCGCTATCGCTTGCAACAGATACGCGGCGCGGCGCGGATCGTCACGCCACCCGGCGTCACGATTGCGTGCCATGCGCTGCCATGTCGCAGACCGGGATAAGGCCGACAGGCCAAAGCCAAAACCACGGGCCATGATCACATGGCCCGTGGCTGGCGCGCATGTCACGACCGGCCAGACCACCAGCCACTGCGCTTTTTCTCTTGCGGCTTGGGGGCCACAGGCGTTTGCACCACCTCTGGCTCTGGCTGTGCCTCTGCCTCTACCTCTGGCTCTGGCTCTGGCGCGCGCTCTGGCGCTGCGGCAGGAGAAACCGCCACCTCCGCCGCTTCGGGTGCTTCGGCCGGCACTTCTGCAACCTCTTGGGTCACGCTCTGGGTGCCTGCTGGTTGCTCAGGCTCTGCTTCCGCCCGTGTCGGCGCTGGGGCCTCTGTGGCCGTGGCCGGTGGCATGGCCTCACCCTGCTCGGCGCTGGCCTCTGCAACCTCTGCAACCTCTGGCGCATTGGTGGCCTCTGCCTCTGCCTTCTTCGCTGCCGGTTTGCGGCGGCTGCGCTTGGGCTTGGCGGGCGGTTCAGCCTCAGCGGCCTCAGCCGCCTCAGCCGCCTCGGCACCCTCGCTGCCCGCCTCCGGCGCATCGGCAACAGCTTCAGCTTCCGGTGTCACCTTGGGCGCGGTTTTGCGGCTGCGGCGCTTGGCTGCGGGCTTTTTCTTGGCTTCGGGCGCATCCTCGGAAGGGCTGGTATCTTCCACCACCCCGGCTGCGGCGCTGGCCTCTGCTGTTGTGCCTTCGGCGGCCTCTTCCGGGCCTCCATCGCGCTCGCTCTCTGCCTCGTCCCCGGCCTCTTGCAAGCTCTGCCCCTCTTCCGAGGCACCGCCATTGCCGCCCCGCTTGCGCCGCCGACGACGGCGCTTTTTGCGCGGCTGGCCATTGGCTTCCAGCGTGGCTTCGGGCGCATCACTGCTTTCGCTGCTCTCTGCGCGCTCTTCTGCCTCGATCTCGTCTTCATCCTCGTCAAGGACAAGATCATCTTCTTCCAGATCAGGCATAAGCGTGGTCGAAATCGAAACCACCTCAGAGGGCTGCACCGGTACGCGCGTTGCCGTCTTGAATTTCTCGATCTCGAAATCAGGGCTTACCATGCGCGGATCGGCTTCCAGACGAACAGCCATACCATAGCGCAATTCAATCTGTGCCAGATGCTCGCGCTTGGAATTGATGATGAAATTCACAACCGCCGCCGGGGCGCGCACCAGCACTTCACGCGATTTGCCGCGCGTGCCTTCTTCTTCAATCTGGCGCAGAACCATCAGGCCCATACTGTCATCAGAGCGGATAAGCCCGGTGCCATGGCAATGCGGGCAAGGCTGGGTTGTCGCTTCCAGCATGCCGGGGCGCAGGCGCTGGCGGCTCATCTCCAACAGGCCAAAGCCCGAAATCCGGCCGACCTGAATCCGCGCGCGGTCGTGTTTCAGCTTGTCTTTCAGCATCTTCTCGACAGACGCGTTATTCTTGCGCTCTTCCATGTCGATGAAATCGATGACAATCAGCCCGGCCAGATCGCGCAAGCGCAACTGGCGCGCAATCTCGGCGGCGGCTTCCATATTGGTCTTGAGCGCCGTTTCCTCGATAGAGCCTTCGCGCGTGGCGCGGCCAGAGTTGATATCAATCGCCACCAGCGCTTCGGTAATCCCGATCACGATATACCCGCCAGAGGGCAGCTGCACTGTGGGGTTAAACATCGCGGCCAGATAGCTTTCCACCTGATATCGGGCAAAAAGCGGCATGGGTTCCTGATACAGCTTCACGTTCTTGGCATGCGATGGCATGATCATTTTCATGAAGTCTTTGGCAGTGCGATAGCCCGCCTCGCCCTCGACCAGTACCTCGTCAATATTCTTGCTGTACAGATCGCGGATAGAGCGCTTGATCAGATCGCCCTCTTCATAGATTGGCGTGGGCGCGATGGATTTCAGCGTCAATTCGCGGATCTGTTCCCACAGGCGCAACAGATATTCATAATCGCGCTTGATCTCGGCCTTGGTGCGGTTCGCCCCCGCGGTGCGGATAATCAGCCCGGCACCTTCAGGCACTTCAATCTCACCGGCAATGGCCTTCAGCTTCGAACGGTCGGCAGCATTGGTAATCTTGCGGCTAATCCCGCCGCCGCGCGCTGTATTGGGCATCAGCACGCAATAGCGGCCCGCCAGCGACAGATAGGTTGTCAGCGCAGCGCCTTTATTGCCGCGCTCTTCCTTCACCACCTGCACCAGCATGATCTGGCGCACCTTGATAACTTCCTGAATTTTATAGCGGCGCATGCGCGGCTTGCGACGCGGGCGCATATCTTCAGCCGGATCACCTTCAGAAATCGATTCGATCCTGTCATCAATCTCGGTGGCATGATCGGCGGCGCGGTAAGGCTCGTCCTGCTCCTGCTCGCCCGCGCTCTCGCCTGCGGCTTGCCCGTCGCGCGCATCGCTGGCCTCGGCCTGCGGGGAGTCTGCCTCTGGCATATCCAACTGCGTCCCTGCCTCGGACTCAGAAGCGTCAGCAGGCTGCGGCGCATGCGATGCAAAGCTTTCGGCAATCAGCGTATCGTCATCGGAATCATCCGGCTCGACAATATCCATGCCGGAAATCTCGCGCGTTTCCACCTGATCGGGTGCGCGCGCACGCTCTGGCCGCGCCTCTGAACGGCGGCGCGATGAACTGCGCTGCACCTGCTTGCGGCCCTTCTGGGCGCGGGGGCTGGCCTCATCCTCGTCATCGCCATCACTGGCAAGCGCGCGCTCTTCTTCCAGAAGTGCGGCACGATCTGCGGCGGGGATCTGGTAATAATCCGGGTGGATTTCGTTGAAGGCCAAAAAGCCGTGGCGATTGCCCCCGTAATCCACAAATGCCGCTTGCAGCGAAGGTTCAACCCGCGTCACCTTGGCCAGGTAGATATTCCCAGCAAGCTGGCGCCTGCTGGCCGTCTCGAAATCAAATTCCTCGACTTTGTTTCCATCCACCACCACAATGCGGGTTTCTTCCGCGTGGGTGGCATCGATCAGCATTTTCTGTGCCATGTATATCCAATGCGCGCCTCATGCGTGCCAAATGGCTGCGCCCTGCCTTGCGGCATGGGCGGGCATTCGTGGCAAACATCCCGGCGTGACTTGTCTGAGCATGATGCAGGGCCGAGCACAGCGATAGAACACCCGTTTTTGCAAGGCCTGACCTTGAAAATTCACCGGGGTTAATGCGTCTGACACCTGTCATTGCGGTTCCTGATACGCCACATCCTGCGGCGCGCTTTCGTTTTCCTGCCCGGCGGCTGGTCACAGCAGCACGAGCGCCTGAGCCTTGCGGCCTATCCATCTGCCTTAGGAGATGCGGGAAAATACACGCGCAACCATCCAGAGCAGCGAAATCCGTTCAGAAGCACCGCGTTTTCAGGGCGCAACTTTACATGTGTAGAATAGAGGGGAATGGATGGAAAACACAATGGCTTTCTTGCGGCTTTCTTTCAGCTTTATGACAGCGCTGCAAACCGGGCTGCAAATTTCACCATTTTCCGTGTCACGCGCACAGTTAGCCCATGGCGCAGGCAGGCGATCATGCAGCCGCCCCGCTTGGAAGGCATCAGGCACGCACATAAGCGGCCCACAGGGCAGGCGTGGAATCATACCCAAATGCGCTGCCCGAAAAGGGCCAGCGCCGGGTTCAAAAGCGGCAAGACATAGCAGCGGGAAAAGCTGCACCCTTTGCGCCTAGACGTAATCCGAACGCACCAAACCGTATTTCGCCATCTTCTCATTCAAGGTGCGGCGCGGCAGACGCAGTTCTTCCATCACTGCCGTGATAGAGCCTTTGTGGCGGCGCATTGTATTGTCAATCAACATGCGCTCAAAGGCTTCCACATGGTCTTTCAAGGGCTTGCCCTCGGTGGTCAAGGCCTCATTCGTGGCCTCGTTATCGGCCATGATCAAAGACATGAGCGCGCCTTCCTCGCGGCGGCTTTGCAGCACGGCGCGTTCGGCGATATTGACAAGCTGGCGCACATTGCCCGGCCAGGGGGCCTGCAAAAGTTGCGCGGCCTCCGGCATCGAAAGCTCTGGCACAGCGCAGCCATATTCCTCGGCATAGCGATCCAGATAGGTGGTGAACAACGCCAGAATATCCTCGCCCCGCATCCGCAAGGGCGGCAGGGTGATCTTATGCGCCGAGAGGCGGAAAAACAGATCGGGGCGCAGCGCGTCTTCAATAGTCTGATCGGCGCGGTGGGTATTGCAAACGGCAATGATCCGCGTCTCTGGCGGGGCACCCAGATCATTGATAAGCGCAAGAATGCGCGCCTGCATCGCCTCTGACAGGCTTTCGACATCTTCCAGAACCAATGTGCCACCGCGCCCCTCTTCCACCAGCGGGCGGCCGCCGCCATCTTCGACCGGGCCAAACAGCCGGGCAGAAAGCACATCATCCGACAAGCCCGCGCAACTGATGCTCACCAGCTTGCGCGCAGCGCGCGCGCCCACAGCATGCAGCGCATGGGCCACCAGCGTTTTGCCCGTGCCGGTTTCACCGTCAATCAACACATGCCCATCGGCTTGGCCGATATCCAGAATATCCTCGCGCAGCCGCTGCATCACATCTGAGGCCCCCACCAGACGGCGCATGATGGTAGAACCGTCAGACAGCTCATTGCGCAGCGCGCGCGCCTCCAGCGCAAGACCGCGTTTCTTGATGGCCTTTTCCGCCAGCAACATCATCTTTTCGGGGTTGAAGGGTTTTTCCAGAAAATCAAACGCGCCAAGGCGCATGGCTTCCACGGCGATGGGCACATCACCATGGCCTGTAATCATGATGACAGGAATGGAACTGTCCAGCGCCACCAGCTTTTTCAGCAGCGTCATCCCGTCCATATTCGGCATACGGATATCCGTGATCACCACACCGGGGAAATCCGCGCCAATGGCGGCCAGCGCCTCTTGTCCATCGCAATATGTCTCGGTCGAGAACCCCGACAGCGCCAGCCATTGACTGATTGACTGGCGCATATCCTGCTCATCATCCACAATCGCCACACGCATCTGACGGCTCATCGCTCTATCCCTCACTCGGTTTTGGCCCTGTTGCAGGCCCCAGCGCCCCGGCGCAACCGCGCCGGGCGCACATTGCTGTTACTCGGCTGCCGCGCGGGCCGCATCATGGCGGGGAAATTCGGCCTCAAACACTGCCCCCCCTTCCGGCGGGTTGAAGGCTGTCAAACGCCCACCGTGATCAGTCACAATGCCAGATGAAATCGGCAGGCCCAAACCCACCCCCTTGCCTGCGGGCTTGGTGGTATAGAACGGCTCGAACAACGCGCCGATATTCTCGATCCCATGGCCATTGTCGCGCACAGTCAGCTTCACTGTCTCACCTTGTGAAATCAGAATATCAATTTGCGGGCTGTTCACGCCGCGCGTGGCATCCACGGCATTGCGCACAAGGTTGAGGATCACTTGCTCCACGCGCACTGTATCACCCAGAATGATCACAGGCTCTGGCGGCACAGTGCGCACCACCAGCACGCGGCTGTCGCGCAACATGGGTTCCATCATCGTCAGCGCATCGGCCAGACAGGTGCGCAGATCAATGGGCGCAAAGGCCTCTCCGCCCTTGCGCGCAAAGGATTTCAGCGTGCGCGCAATCGCGCCCATGCGGTCTATCAGATCATCAATGCGCTGGAATGCGGCCATGGCCTCTTCGGCGCGCTTGCTTTTCAGCAAAAGCCGCGCGCCTGCCAGATAGGTTTTCATCGCGGCCAAAGGCTGGTTCAACTCATGGCTCACAGAGGCCGACATCTCACCCAGTGACGCAAGTTTTGCCGATTGCGCCAAAGTCTGCTCTGCCACGGCCAGATCCTTTTGCACCCGAACCCGCGCCGCAATCTCGCGCTGCAAGCGCGCATTGAGCGCGCGCAGTTCTTCAGATTCCTGCTGGAAAACCGCAGATTGCGACCATGCGCGCCGACTGAGAATATAAAATACCAGCGCCAGCAACAGCGCGAACCCCGTCAGCAGCAGCGCCAGTGCCGCATTCACACTTTCACGCACCGAATCGTAGCGCGTGAAACTGACCAAGCGCCAGCCCCGAAACGGCACGCGCACCTCGGAACGCAACACCGCCTCGCCGCGCACAAAGGCATCGGGCGGGGCCTGCGCCCAATCCGCTGTCACCCGCAGCGCGCGCGCAATGGCCGAAGGGGCATCGCGCAGCGCCAAAGCCTCTTCCAGCGAACGCCCCCGCCAGCGCGGCTCGGTGGCCAGAATGATCCGCCCGCTGGAATCCATCAGCGCCACGGCATCGGCAACCCCCGCCCAGCTGCGCTCGAATTTCGACAGATCGGCCCCCACAATCACCACGCCCAGCAAATCGCCCCCCTGCCGCACAGCGCGTGCGAAAGAAAAGCCAAAGCCGCCGCTATCCAGTTCCTGCACCAGAAAAGATGTGTCATTGGCCCGGCGCGCTTCCACAAAGGGGGCCTCAGAGGTGCGGTTCTTTCCCAATTGGTTGCGGTCGGTCGCGGCCACAACACGGCCCGAATTATCCAGCAATTCAATAGAGGCCGCGCCGATTTCCGATTGCAGATCAATCAGGCGCTGCGATGTTGTCGCAAAATTGCCATCACGCAGGGCGGCACTCAGTTCCGGGTCGCGCGCCAGCAAAAGCGGCACCACCGAATTGCGCTGCAATTCGGATTGGATATTGCCGGAATACAGCACAAGGCGCAATTCAGCCCGGTTGCGCGTGGATTCGGTAAAGCTTTCAGACAGGAATGCGTTGAGAAACCATGTGCTGACAACCGCCACAACCACCAGAAATGCCACAACCACACGCCCCCAAAGGGGAATGCCCAGAATACTGACGCGGCGGTTTTCCATATCTGACGGCGTTACCATGGCCGCAGGATAGGGGCTTTGCCCCGCCTGCTCAAGCGCGCCACGATCAAAGCGGCATCACGCGGGCGCAAAAGCGCTCATAAGGGCGTCAAACATGCGCCGCCCATCCGTGCTGCCATGGATCGGTGCCACCGCGCGCTCTGGATGGGGCATCATTCCCAACACCCGGCGATTCCCCGACAAAATGCCAGCAATATCGCCCACAGACCCATTGGGATTGTCGCTATACCGAAATGCAACGCGCCCCTCGCCCTGCAACCGCGCCACTGTCTCTGCATCGGCGGTGAAATTGCCATCATGATGGGCAATCGGGATTGTCAGTTCGGCCCCTTGGGCATAGCCGCTGGTAAAGGCGCTGTCAGTGGTTTCCACCCGCAGGCCCACAGGCTTGCACATGAAGCGCAGATTGGCATTGCGCATCAGCGCACCGGGCAAAAGCCCCATTTCCAACAGCACCTGAAACCCGTTGCAAATGCCCAGCACATGCCCGCCTTTGCCCGCAAATTCCACCACCGCTTTCGCAATTGGCGAACGCGCGGCAATCGCGCCGCAACGCAGGTAATCCCCAAAGGAAAACCCGCCCGGAATACCCACAATATCGGTGCCCTCCGGCAGCGCGCTATCCTTGTGCCAGACCCGCACCACATCTGCCCCCGCCTGTGCAAAGGCTTGGGCCAAATCGCGGTCCCAATTGGCACCGGGAAAAGTAATGACAGCAGCTTTCATGGCGCGTGCTCCGGCTATCCTTGGGTTTGGCGCAGCCTTTAGCCCGAATGCAGCCTGCGTGCAAAGGGAAAGATCACGCCGCGAAATCCGAAATCACCTCCACGCCGGGGGGCATCGGGCCATTGAAGGCGGCCAGTTCCGCGCCCGCCTGTGACAGCCCCACCTCGCGCGCAATCATGGGCGTGAAATCCACCATCCCCGCCGCGATCATGTTCAACAGTGAGGGGTATTTATGCGCAGGCATGCCGCGCGTGCAATAAAAGGCCAGATTTTTCTCGTATATCGCGGCCATGTCAATTTCCATCCGCGCCTCTTTGCCCGCAGGCAAACCAACCTGCACATGCCGCCCCAAGGGCCGCAGACAGGCCAGAGAGGCATTGGTGGTTTGCGCAATCCGCAGCGCCTCGACAGAGACAAGCGCGCCGCCCCCTGTCACATCGCGGATGGTTTGGGCCAGATCGCCCGCCCTCGCATCCAGCGCCGCATCGGCCCCAAGGCTGCGCGCATGTTCCAGCTTCTCCGGCACGATATCGACCACCACAACCCGCGCGCCCATCGCCCGCCCCAAAATCAATGTGGCAAGGCCAATCCCGCCCGTGCCATGCACCGCCAGCCACTCGCCGGGGCGCAGGGCTGCGCGATCTGTCAGCGCGTGAAAGGCCGTTGTCACCCGGCAACCAAGCCCCGCCGCCAGCGTGGGCGACATGCCATCTGGCAGGCGCGCAAGGTTATGGGCATGGGGCACGGCCACATATTCGGCAAATGCCCCCGGCTCAATAAACCCCGGCAAGCGCTGATCGGGGCAGGTATTGGACGCGCCAGAGCGGCAGGACGGGCAGGAACCGCAGGCAAGGATAAATGGCGCAATCACCTTGTCCCCCACCGCCCAGCCGGAGCGCGCGCCAGCCTCGACCACCTCGCCACAATATTCATGCCCCGGTATCTGGCCGGGCTTGACGCGCGGATGCTCGCCCACCCAGCCATGCCAGTCAGAGCGGCAAATCCCGCAAGCCAAAGTGCGCAGCACAACCCCGTCTTCAGGGCAGGCCGGATCGGCCACAGTCTCTATGCTCAAATCCTTACGATATTCGCGGATAACGGCGGCGCGCATGCTTTCCCCTCCCTTGGCAAGCTTTGCGTCAAGCTGCCCGCAAGGGCTGCCAGCGTCAAGCGCCGTAAGGCACCCAAACCGTCTTTATCTGCACCGCAGCCGCCAGAAAATCGCGCCCCTGCCCCAAGCCATCAGGCACAGCCCAGACAGGTTTGAGATTGGCAGCACTCTCGCGCTCTGCCATGGCCAGCAGTTCGGGCGCAGCACACCACAGGGCGGCCACATCCTCATGCGCCGCCAGCGTTTGCGCCAGATCGGCTTTTGGGCCGGAAACAAGGTTCACCACCCCCCCCGGCACATCGCAACAGGCCAGCACCTGCGCCAATTCCAGCGCGGGCAAAGGGTTGGATTGCGCGCACACCGCCACAACCCGGTTGCCCAGCGCAATCGCAGGCAGCACCAGCGACAGACAGGCCAGAAGCGGGCTTTCCTCCGGGCAGATCAGCCCCATCACGCCAAACGGCTCTTGCAGGGCAAGGGTGATATGGCCGCTCTGGGTGTCATGTACGCGGCCATCATGTTTGTCGGCCCATGCGGCATAGTAAAAGGCGCGGGAAATCGCGGCCTCCACCTCTGGCCTTGGTGCGAATTCTTCCAAGGCCGCTGCGCGCGCGGCCAGAGTCTCGCCCAGAAAATACAGCACCTGCGCGCGGGCATGCCCGCTCATACGCGCCCAGCCGCTGGCCTTATACGCGGCCTCTACAGCGTTGCGGATATCTTTGCGGCTGCCAAGGGGCGCATGGCCCGCCAGCATATCGCCCTTGCGCACCGAATAGCTTTGCCCGCTATCGGCGCGCTTTTGCGCACCGCCGATATACAGCTTATGCGTGCGGTCTATGCCCGCAATCGCCACGGGCTGCGGCAGGGCCACAAGCGGCGCAGGCCCATCATGGGGCGCAGCCACGCCAAGCGGGCGCAGATAGGCCACTATACCCGCGCGCGCACCTTCCCGCCCAAAGCCCGACTCGCGCATGCCACCAAAGGGCGCGTTGGCATCGAACAGGTTGGTCGCATTTATCCAGATCACGCCTGCCCGAATATGCGCGGCCATATCCATCGCCACGGTCAGGTTTTCAGACCAGATGGACGCGGCCAGCCCGTAGCGGGTGTTATTGGCCAGCTCCACCGCCTCTTCCGGGGTGCGGAATGTGGTGAGGGTGGCGACGGGGCCAAATATTTCCTCTGTAAAGCAAGGGTTGGCAGGCGAAACCCCCAGCATAAGCGCAGGCGGGCAGAAACAGCCATCGGGCGCGCGGCCTTCATGCAACTCCCCCCCCGCCGCCACGCCCTGCGCGATCAGATCGCGGATGCGGGCCAGCTGGCGCGGATGCACGATTGCGCCGATATCGGTGGATTTGTCCAGCGGATCACCCACCCGCAGCCCCTCCATGCGCGCGCGCAGCTTGGCGGCAAAGGGCGCGGCCACGGCCTCTGCCACCAACAGGCGCGCACCGGCGCAACACACCTCGCCCTGATTGAACCAGACGGCATCCACCACCCCTTCCACAGCGGCATCCAGATCAGCATCGGCAAAGACCAGAACGGGCGATTTCCCGCCCAGTTCCAGCGTCAGCGCCTTGGCCGTGCCCGCTGTCGCGCGCCGGATCTCGCGCCCCACTTTGGTAGAGCCTGTGAAGGCGATCTTATCCACCCCCGGATGGGCCACCAGCGCCGCCCCTGTTGCGCCATCGCCTGTGACGATATTCACCACACCTGCAGGCAATCCGGCCTCTGTGCAGATTTCGGCAAACAAGAGTGCTGTCAGCGGCGTATATTCGGCAGGTTTCAGCACCACTGTATTGCCCGCCGCCAAAGCAGGGGCAATTTTCCATGCCAACATCAAAAGCGGAAAATTCCACGGGATGATCTGGCCACAAACGCCATGCGGGCGCTGGCCCGGAAATTCTTCCGCCAGCAGCTCTGCCCAGCCTGCATGATGGTAGAAATGGCGCACGGCCAAAGGAATATCAACGTCGCGCGCCTCGCGCAGCGCTTTGCCGTTATCCAGCGCCTCCAACACCGCGAACAGGCGCTCGCGCTTCTGGATCTGGCGCGCGATAGCGTAAAGATGGCGCGCCCGCGCATGGCCGGGCAGGCCCACCCATGCGGGAAAAGCGGCGCGCGCGCTTGCGACAGCCGCGTCTATATCCTGCGCGGTGCCCTGCGTGACCTGCGCCAAAACCTCACCCCGCGCGGGGTTGGTGGTGTCAAACAGCGCGCCGGGGGCGGTGAAAGCGCCATTGATGAAATGCCCAAACGGCCCGCGCGCCAGCCAGTCACGCGCAAGGCTTTCACTTTCGGGTGCAGGGCCATACTCCATAGTTGCCAAAATCTCCGATATGGTGGGCATCTTATATCCTTACGCCAGCGCCAGCCGGTGATGGGCGGCATAACGCCCTGTCACATGATGGGATAATTGCCGCTCGATATCGGCCAGCATGGAAGACGCGCCCAGCCGAAAGAGATCAGGGCGCAGCCAGTCGCGCCCCAATTCCTCGCGCATCAGGATTTGCCAGTTCAGCGCATCCTTGGCGGTTTTCATCCCCCCTGCGGGCTTGAAGCCAACACAATGGCCAGTTGCCGCGCGGTAATCACGGATGGCGCGGCACATCGTCAGGCCCACAGGCAAGGTGGCGTTCACCCCCTCTTTGCCGGTGGATGTCTTGATAAAATCCGCCCCCGCCTGCATGGCCACCATAGACGCCGCATAGACATTGGACAGCGTGACAAGATCACCCGTGGCCAGAATGGCTTTCAGATGGGCTGGCCCACAAGCGGCCCGCATGGCGGCAATCTCATCATATAACGCAGCCCAATCACCCCCCAGCACATGCGCGCGGGTGATCACGATATCAATCTCTTGCGCGCCCTGCTCCACGGCATAGCGGATTTCGGCCAAGCGCAACTCCAACGGCATCAGCCCCGCCGGAAACCCCGTTGCGACAGAGGCCACAGGTATTCCAGACCCGGCCAAAGCCGCCACAGCCGGCGCAACAAGCGTGGGATAGACGCAGACAGCCCCGGTTTTGGGCATTTCTGCCAGCCCCAGCGCGGCCACAATCTCCTCTGCCAGCGGGCGGCGGGCCTTGGCACAGAGGCGGCGCACACGGTCGGGCGTGTCATCCCCTGCCAGCGTTGTCAGATCCATGCAGGCAATGGCATTCAACAGCCACGCCGCCTGATGCGCACCCTTGAGAGAGCGCCGCGCCACCAGACTGGCCGCGCGGCGCTCTGCCGCAGGGCGGTTCACACGGGCAAAGCCTGTGCCCTCCAGCGCGGTTCCGGGGTTGCGGGGGTGCGACATAAACGCTCCTTCAGATCACTTTGCCGCAGTATGCGCGAAGCGCGCGCATGGGCAATCCCAATTCACCACCAATGCGCCGAAGAAGTTGTTGACGAAAGAAGTCGGGTATAATACCTGATGTCTTCAGTAGGAATTGAGCAGATGACTGCGAGAGGGAAACGCGCCATGCGCAGTACCGGGATCCTGTTCCTGCAAGGATCTGAAACTGTCCCAAGGGGTGACATCATGAGCTTTCTTCGCAATTCGGTTTTCGCATTGACCGCCATTGCCGCAACACCAACGCTGGCCGATCTGACCCTCTATTCGGGTCGTGGCGAGCCTCTGGTCGCGCCCATCATCGAAGCATTCACAGCGCAAACCGGGATCACGGTCAATGTGCGCTATGCAGGCACAGCAGAACTGGCAGTGCTGCTGCAAGAAGAGGGCGCAGCCTCGCCCGCTGATATCTACTGGGCGCAGGATGCCGCCGCACTTGGCGCGGTGGTGGAACTCTTCGCACCACTGCCCGAAGCACTGGTTGCCAATGTCCCTGCCGCCTATCGCGACACCGAGAATCGCTGGGTGGCCACCTCTGGCCGGGGCCGCGTTGTCGCCTATTCGACCGAACGTGTCAGCGCAGACGAACTTCCCGCCTCGATCTTCGATCTGACCGATGAGAAATGGAAAGGCCGCATTGCCCTGCCCGCCACGAATGGATCATTCCACGCCCATGTAACCGCCACGCGCGTCATTCACGGCGATGACACCACCCGCGACTGGCTGGAGGGGATCGCAGCGAATGCGCCGGTTGCCGTGCGTAACAACACAGCCCTTATTCAGGCCATTGGCGATGGCGAGGCCGATATCGGCGTAACCAACAATTACTACCTGTCCCGCTTCTTGCAGCGCGACGCCGAATTCCCGGTAAATCAGAGCCTGTTCTCCACCGAAGGCGATATCGGCAATCTGCTTCTGGTCGCGGGCATGGGGGTTTTGAACACATCCAGCCATCAGACAGAGGCGCAGGCTTTCATTGAATTCCTGCTCTCGCCTGCCGCGCAACAGTATTTCACGGGTGAAGTGGCAGAATTCCCCATCATTCCGGGCACGATTGTCACACGCAAGGATATCAACCTTGACGATGTGATCAGAGTTGCGCCAGAAGTCGATCTGAACACGATCGGTGATCTGGAAGGCACGCTGGAAATGATCCGCGCCGCAGGACTGCTTTGAGTCTGAGCACAACCATAACACCGGGCCTGGGGCGCATGCCACGGGCCCGCGTGATGTTTTCGGCCCTCGGCTTGGCGATCGGGGGCCTGATGGTTTTGCCCCTGATCTGGCTGGTCATGCGCGCGGCCCAAGCCGATATGGCCACGGTGATCGATATATTCACCCGGCCCCGCACCTTGCTTTTGCTGCGCAATACCCTGTTGCTTGTGGTCTGCACTCTGGCGCTCGCCACGGCATTTGCACTGCCACTGGCATGGCTGGTCAGCCGCACCAATCTGCGCGGGCGCAGGCTGGTCAATATTCTTGCCGTAATCCCCTTGGCCACGCCGGGCTATGTGATGGCCTATGCGCTGATCGGGCTTTCGGGCAATTTCGGCTTCATGAATCAGGTATTCGGCGTCACCATCCCACGCCTGCAAGGGCTATGGGGGGCCACACTGGCGCTGGCGCTTTATACTTTCCCCTATATCTATCTCAATTTGCGCGCAGCCTTCGCGGGGCTGGATCAATCGCTGGAAGATGCCGCGCGCGCCTTGGGCGCCACCCCGCGCGAGGTGTTCTTTCGTGTCACCCTGCCCCATCTGATGCCCGCGCTGATGGCAGGCTGGCTGGTGGTGGGCCTGTATGTGATCGGCGATTTCGGCGCAGTGGCGCTGATGCGCTACGAGGTGTTCAGCTACGCCATCTACCTGCAATACTCGGCCATGTTCGACCGCGTTTATGCGGCATGGCTGGCGCTGATGCTGATTGCAATGGCGCTGTCGGTTGTGTGGTGGGAAAGCAAATTGCGCGAAGGCGCGCATTATGCGCGCACAGGCTCTGGCACAGGCGCGGCGCGGCGATTGCTGGCGCTTGGCACAGGCGGGCAGGCGCTTGGCTGGGCAGTTGTCGGGCTGGTCGTGCTGGCCGCCATTGGCCTGCCGATTGCGGTGCTCAGCTTCTGGATGGTGCGGCTGGATAATCTGCCAGCCGTTGTGCCTGCACTCTTCCGGGCGTTTTCGCAATCTCTGTCAGTGGCCGTGCCTTCGGCACTGATGGCGGCGGCCATGGCGCTGCCTGTGGCCGTGCTGGCGGTGCGCTACCCCTCGCCCCTGTCAACCTTCATCAACCGGCTGGCCTTTGTGGGCTATGCTGTGCCCGCGCTCGCTTTCGCGCTGGCCTTCGTGTTCTTCTCGCTCAATGCCGCACGGTTTCTGTATCAGACGCATCTCTTGCTGGTCACAGTCTATGCGCTCAGCTTTCTGGCGCTGGCACTGGGGCCAATCCGCTCGGCGCTCTATCAGGCCCGCCCCTCGGTGGAAGAGGCCGCGCGCGCCCTTGGCCATGGGCCGCTATCGGTCTTTGCGCGCGTCACCCTGCCCACCATCCGCCCCGGCGTTGTCGCGGGCATGGTGCTGGTCTTCGTGATCGCGATGAAAGAACTGCCCATCGCCTTTCTTCTTGCGCCCACAGGGTTCCGCCCCTTGTCCATCACCATGTTTTCGCGCACATCCGAGGGCATGTTGATGGAGGCAGCCCCCTACGCTGCGGCCATCATGGCGTTTTCCGCCCTTTTCGTGGGCGTCGTTTTGCGCCATGACAAGAAGGGCGCCTAAGCCTGCATGATGGATCAGATGACAAGCCTGCCCAAAACCCTCTCGTTCAAAATGCCCGCCGAAGCCTCGCCGCTGGGCTATCGCATCACGCCCAAAACCACGCTCCTGCGGGTGGAAAAGCTGCGCAAATCCTTCACCGCAGGCGAAACCGCAGCAGTAGAGCGCGTCAGCTTCGATCTGGGCGAGGGCGAGATGATGGCGCTCCTTGGCCCCTCTGGCTGTGGCAAAACCACGACCCTGCGCATGATCGGCGGGTTTGAATCCCCCGATTCCGGCCAAATCCACCTCAGCGGGCGCGACATCACCCATCTGCCGCCAGAGGCACGCGGCATCGGCTTTGTCTTTCAGGATTACGCACTGTTTCCGCACCTCAATGTGCTCGACAATGTGAAATTCGGCCTGCGCAAACTGCCCCGCCGCGCCGCAGAAGCCCGCGCCCGCGATATGCTGGCACTTGTCGGGCTGGAGGAACTGGGCGCGCGCAAACCCCATGAACTTTCCGGCGGGCAGCAACAGCGCGTGGCACTGGCGCGCACTTTGGCCGTGGCCCCGCCTTTGGTGCTTTTGGACGAACCCTTTTCCAACCTCGATGCCGCCATGCGCGTAGAAACCCGGCAGGAAGTGCGCAAACTCCTCAAGGCGCCCGGGTCTGCCGCCATTCTTGTCCCCCATGATCAGGAAGAGGCCATGGCCGTGGCCGATAGAATAGCCGTGATGGAAAAAGGCCGCGTCATCCAGATCGGCACGCCCGACGAGATTTACCGCAATCCTGTCTCGGCCTTTGTCGCATCCTTTATGGGGCGCTCCAACATCCTGCCCGGCACGGCATCAGGGATGGAGGTGAAAACCGAATTTGGCACCCTGCCCCTGTCGCGCGCGGCCAATGGCGCAGTATCGCTCTCGGTGCGCCCCGAACAGATCATGCTGGAGGCCGACCCGGATGGCCCGGCCTCTGTGGTCGGGCGCGAATTCCGCGGCCATGATCAACTCTACTGGGTGCAAGAAGGCGAACGCTGCATGCTGGTCATCTCTGGCGCGGGCGCCATGATCGATGTGGGCGCCCGCGTGCGGCTCAGGATCTGCGATTGCGTGGTTCCGCTCAGCTAAGGCAGGGAGCGCCTGTAGCGCCAATCTCCCACAGATCCAGAAAACAGCATGGCCCCCAAATCGCCGCCGTGCCACGCCTCCCCCTTCATCTTGGCCCAAATATCCACGGGGATTTTCAAGGGGGGCGTGCCCCCCTTGAAGCGGGGGTGCG